>DASSBI010000316.1:0-3043 GCA_035698965.1 Gaiella sp.
GCGGCTCGGCAAGGTTGCGGTTCCGTGTCACGACACGCCCGGTTTCGTCGTCAACCGCGTGTTGATCCCCCTGCTCAACGACTGCGTGCGCGTCCTCGACGAGGCGCGGGTGACGCCGGAGTCCCTCGACGCGGCGATGACCAACGGCGCCGGCTGGCCGATGGGCCCCTGCACGCTGCTCGACCTCGTCGGCATCGACGTCCATGTCCACGCCTCCGAGGCGCTCTACGAGAAGCTCCGCGAGCCGCGGATGGCGCCGCCGCCCCGGATCGTCGGCATGCGCAACGCAGGGCTGCTCGGCCGGAAGTCGGGCCGAGGCTTCTACGGCTACGAGTGAGGCTGCGCCGGCACCATCTCGACGCCGAGGCGCGCGGCGACCGACGGCACGAGCGAGCCCTGGACGACCACGGAGCAGAGGACGACCACGAACACGATCCCGTAGATCTTCGCCGCGTCGTCGGTGCCGCCGACGACGGCGAGTGAGGCGAGCAGGATCGGGACCGCGCCCTTGAGCCCGCTCCACACGACGAATCCACGCTCGCCCCAGTCGAGCCGCACCGGGAGCAGGAGCGGGGTCACGACCAGCGGCCGGATCACGAGCCCGAGCAGCGCCGCGAGCACGAGACCCTGCCACCAGAGCCCGGCATCTCCGATCAGCGCCAGGTCGACGGTCAGCCCGAGCGCGACGAACGCCGCCAGCTCGCCGAGGTCCGTCAGCGCCGAGCTGAAGTCGCGTACCGCGCTTCGGGCGGCGTACCGCATGTCGCCGACGAGGATGCCGGCGACGAAGACCGCGAGGAAGCCGGACCCCGTCGCAACGGTGGCGACGCCGTAGATCGCGCCGACCGCCAGGATCACGGCGATCGGGTAGAGCGTTCGATCGGGCAGTGGCGCGCGGCGGATGAGGGCGGCGAGGGCCAGGGCGCCGGCGACACCGACCGCAAGGCCGATCGCCATCTCCCGGACGAACTCCTCGACGATCGTCCAGAGTGGGGATGCGTCGTCGTGCGTCGCGACCTCGATCATGCCGATCATGAGCGCGATCCCGACCGGGTCGTTGAACCCGGACTCGCCCTCGAGGATCGTCCCGGAGCGGCCGCTGACATCGCGACCGGCGAGGACGGAGAACGTGACCGCGGGATCGGTGGGGGCAAGCGCCGCTCCGAGGAGCCCGGCGACCGTCCACGAGAAGCCCAGCGCGTAGTGCGCGGCCACGGCCACGAGCGCCGCCGTCCCGAACGTGCCGAGGACGCCGAGCGCGACGATCGGCGCCGCGCTGGTCCGGAAGCGACGCAAGCCGATGTTCGAGCCGCCCTCGAACAGGATCACGACGAGCGCCAGCGTCACGATCCGCTGGACGTCTTCGAAGGTCAGCACGCCGTCGAGACGGTCGAAGAGATCCGACGCAGCCGCCGCGGCGACGAGCAGCAGGCCCGCCGTCGGCACGGCGAGACGGCCCGCGACCATGCGGACGCCGATCGCCAGGAGCAACGCCCCCGAGGCGAAGAGGATCACCCGACCGAACTCGACGATGTCGCCCATGGCGACGATCTTGCACTGCCGTCCGGCCGGGCGGGCCGCCACCCGTGGCGCCGGCGCACCGCGAGACCCTCGGCACGTCCCCGCGCCTGCTTACACTTTTCTTACGCCTGTCTCACCCCGCACCCACGCGTCGTCCCGATACTGCAGACACGTATGCGCGCCGTACTTCTGTCTGCCCTCGTTCTCGCCATCGCCGTTCCCGTCGGGTGGGCGGCGCCGAGCCCTGCCGGAACGCTGTCGATCGAGAACGGGCGCGGCACGGTCGTGCTCACCGGGAAGGGAATCGTGATCGGTCGGCTCGACAAGGGCGACGTGAAGATCGTCGACCTGTCGCCGCTCGACCAGTGGAGCCCGCGCGTCAACGGCGTCCCGCGAGGGAAGACCGTTTGGCTGCGCGGCAAGGACGTCAACTTCTACGTGCCAGGCGGGCGCTACAAGATCACGGTGCGCGGCGACGGGTTCTCGATCTCCGCGCGCGGGCTGGGGAGCGTGACGCTGACCGGCAACCCGGATCCCACCGGCGCGACCGGAACGTACGCGATCGGGGACGGCGGCCCGGTGGCGATCCCGAGCGTTGCCGAGACCGTTCCGTTCGGGGCTGCCGTACCGGAGGGCCCGACCACGAAGGTAGTGGGGCGATGAGCCAGCCGCAGACGGTGCTCGTCGTCGAGGACGAGCAGTCGATCGCGTCGTTCGTGTCCCTCTACCTCAAGAACGCCGGCTACGGCGTGCGCGCGGTCGGAACCGGCGCCGGCGCGCTGAACGCGGTTGCGGCCGAGATGCCGTCCCTCATCGTGCTCGACCTCAACCTGCCGGACATGGACGGCATCGAGATCTGCCGCCGGATCCGCAAGAGCTCGGACGTCCCGATCATCATGCTGACCGCACGCGACGAGGACGTCGACAAGATCATCGGCCTCGAGGTCGGTGCGGACGACTACCTCACGAAGCCCTTCAACCCGCGCGAGCTCGTCGCACGCGTGAAGAGCGTCCTTCGCCGCGCGACGTCCGACCGTCGCATCGACGAGGGTGACGAGATCCGCCACGGCGACCTGTCGATCAACTCCGGTCGCCGCGAGGTCCTCGTCGGCGACGACGAGATCCAGCTCGCGCCGAAGGAGTTCGACCTCCTCTGGGAGCTGCTCGACCATCGGGGCATCGTCCTCACCCGCGACCAGCTGCTCGAGCGCGTGTGGGGGTACACCTTCGCCGGCGACACGCGAACGGTGGACGTCCACGTCCGGCAGATCCGGCGGAAGCTCGGGGACGCGTCGCCGATCGTGACCGTGTGGGGCGTCGGCTACAAGGTCGCGTCCGAGCGCACGACCGCTCACACGGCGTAGAGCGCCGTCGTGGCGCAGCCGCCGCTCCGCTTCAGGGCTCAGGCTCCGAGCCACGGCGTACGCTTCTCCCTGATGCCCGGCTCGCTGCGTTTTCGGCTGCCGGCGGTGTTCCTGCTCGGGATCGTGCTCGCCGGCCTCGTCTCGGCGCTCATCGCCGT
>DASSBI010000317.1:0-4560 GCA_035698965.1 Gaiella sp.
CCGGTCGTTCGGCGTCGAGCAGTCGAACAGCTGCGTCGTGCTCGACGAGCTGCACGTGCTCAAGCTCTACCGCAGGCTCGAGGCAGGCCCGAACCCGGAGCTCGAGATCCTGCGCGTGTTGGCCGAGGCGCGGTTCGGGAACGCCCCTCGGCTCGAGGGGGCGCTCGAGACCCCGGGGCCTCCTCTCGGGACCGCCCTCGCCTCGGTGACAGCGCTCGTGCCGGCGGTCGGCGGGGGCTGGGAGCTGGCGCTCGACTCGCTCGGCGACGACCCGTCGTGGCTGCCCGACCGCGTGTGGCGGCTCGGGGAGATCACTGCCGAATTGCACGCCGCGCTCGCGTCGTATCCCGATCCGGCGTTCAGCCCGGTGGAGCCGAGCGCCGAGTCGCTCGGCCTGCTCACGGCGGCGATCGACGAGGAGATCGCGACGACGTTCTCGACACTCCCCGAGGACGACGCTCTCGGTGCCATCGCCCATCGCGTCGAGGACATCCGCGACGTCGTGCAGGAGCTCTCGGCCGCGGGGCCGTCGGGGCTCTCGATCCGCACGCACGGCGACTACCACCTCGGCCAGGTGCTCTGGACGAGCGCCGCCGACTGGGTCGTGATCGACTTCGAGGGCGAGCCTGCGCGGTCGCTGCCCGAGCGGCGACGCAAGCGGTCACCGCTCCGCGACCTCGCGGGGATGACGCGGTCGTTCGCGTACGCCGCCGACGCGTCGGTCCTGCTGAACGGCGTCGAGCCGCCCGCCGGCTGGCTCGACGCATGCCGCGGAGGGTTCGTCGACGGCTACCTGTCGGCGGCCGACGAGCGGCTGCTGCCTCCGAGCCGGAGCGGCTTCGACCGGCTGCTCGGGCTCTTCGAGCTGGAGAAGCTCGTGTACGAGCTGCGCTACGAGACGCGGAACCGTCCGGAGTGGGCGTCGATCCCACTGGTCGGGCTTCTGCGCCTGCTCGAGACGGCCGCATGAGCCGTAGGCTCGACGGAGGCTCCGATGAGCGGAGCCGCCGGCTTCGCCGGCGCGGGGAGCGGGAATGAGCCGGCCGGGGGAAGTCGACCTGTACCTTCTCGGCGAAGGACGCCACGAGCGGCTCTGGGAGCAGCTCGGCGGGCATCCGCTCGAGGGCGATGCAGGAGCGAGCTTCGCGGTGTGGGCGCCGAACGCGCGCGCGGTGTCGGTCGTCGGCGACTGGAACTACTGGAGCGAGGCCGCCGATCCGCTCGAGCCGCAGGCCGTCTCCGGCGTTTGGGCCGGGCTCGTGCCGAACGCACGCGAAGGGCAGACGTACAAGTTCTCCGTGTTGGGCGCGGACGGGGTCAGGCGCCTCAAGGCCGATCCGGTCGCCTTTCGTGCCGAGCCGCCGCCGAAGACCGCCTCCGTCCTCTATCGCTCGCGTCACGCATGGCGTGACGGCGATTGGCTCGAGCGGCGCGAGAGAGCGGACCCGCTGACGGCGCCGATGTCGGTCTACGAGCTCCACGCGGGCTCGTGGCGGCAGGGCCTCGGCTGGCTCGACCTCGCCGAGCAGCTGACGCGACACGTGGTAGAGCTCGGGTTCACCCACGTCGAGCTGATGCCCGTGATGCAGCATCCGTTCGGGCCGTCGTGGGGATACCAGGTGAGCGGCTACTACGCACCGCACGCGCCGCTCGGCGCGCCGGACGACCTTCGCGCCTTCGTCGACGCCCTCCACGCGGAGGGGATCGGCGTACTGCTCGACTGGGTTCCCGCGCACTTCCCACGCGACGAGTGGGCGCTCGCGCGCTTCGACGGCACCGCGCTGTACGAGCACGCCGACCCGCGGCGCGGCGCGCATCCCGACTGGGGGACGCTGGTCTTCAACTATGGCCGCCACGAGGTGCGGAACTTCCTCCTCGCGAACGCGCTCTACTGGCTCGAGGAGTTCCACGCCGACGGCCTGCGCGTCGATGCCGTCGCCTCGATGCTCTACCTCGACTACTCCCGCGAGGCGGGCGAATGGGTGCCGAACCGCTTCGGCGGCCGTGAGGACCTCGACGCGGTCTCGTTCCTCCAGGAGCTGAACGCCGTGGTGCATGCGACGCACCCGGGTGTCGCGATGCTCGCGGAGGAGTCGACCGCCTGGGCGGGCGTCTCGCGGCCGACCGACGGCGGCGGGCTCGGCTTCACGTTCAAGTGGAACATGGGGTGGATGCACGACACGCTCGACTACCTCCGGCACGAGCCCGTGCACCGGCGCTGGCACCACGACGAGCTGACGTTCTCGATGGTGTACGCCTGGGACGAGAACTTCGTGCTGCCGCTCTCGCACGACGAGGTCGTGCACGGGAAGGGGGCGCTCCTCCGCAAGATGCCCGGCGACGAGTGGCAGCAGTTTGCGACGCTGCGCGCGCTCTACGGGCACATGTGGGCGCATCCCGGCAAGCAGCTCCTGTTCATGGGGGGCGAGCTCGGGCAGGGGACGGAATGGTCGGAGGCGGCGTCGCTCGACTGGTACGTCCTCGAGTACCCGCTGCACGCCGGGCTCTGCCGGTGCGTCGCCGACCTCAACCGGGCGTATCGAGAAGAGCCGGCGCTGTGGGAGGTCGACTTCCTGGCCGAGGG
Source organism: Gaiella sp. (assembly GCA_035698965.1). GTDB lineage: Bacteria > Actinomycetota > Thermoleophilia > Gaiellales > Gaiellaceae > Gaiella. Next base: position 2,585 of record DASSBI010000317.1, read on the forward strand.
GTTCCAGTGGCTCGTCGGCGATGCGCGCGATGACAACGTGCTCGCCTACGCGCGGTTCTCCGCGGACGCGTCGCGCGTGCTCGTGTGCGTCGTCAACTTCTCGCCGGTCGTCAGGCACGGCTGGCGTGTGCCTCTCCCTCTCGGCGGCGCCTGGAGCGAGGTCCTGAACACCGACGCGACCGACTACGGCGGCTCGGGCGTCGGCAACCTCGGACGGATCGAGGCGGTCGCCGAGCCGCTCCACGGCCGGCCCTTCTCGGCCTCGCTGACGCTGCCGCCGCTCGCAGCCGTCTGGCTTGCCCCGCAGGCCTAGCGCCCCGACGGCCGGACGTTGGCCTCGAGCACGCCGAGAGCCCGGCGAAGCGCCTCGAGCTCGTCCTGCGACAGGCCGGAGGTGAGAGAACGGTTGAACGCGATCACCACCTCGAGCAGCCGCGCGTGGAGCTCCACACCGGCGTCGGTAGGCTCGACGAGGACCGCCCGGCGGTCGTCCGGGTGGGGGACCCGCCGGACGAGCCCGGCCGCCTCGAGCTGATCGAGATGGCGGGTCAGCGTCGGGCCCTCGATCCCGATCCCGCGCGCGAGGTCGTGTTGCGACGCATGGGCCCGACCGCGCAACGTGGAGAGGATCAACCAGACCGGCAGCGAGCCGCCCGCCCCGGCGAGGGCCTCGTTGAACGCGCGGCCGACCGTCTTCGACGTCCTTGCCAGCTGGAGCCCGATCGGAGTCGCTCGCGGCCGCATGCCTCATCGTACTCCGCTGCTTCCTGGGCTAATCATTAGTATACTAATCATTAGTACACGAACAAAGGAGTCGGACAATGACGTCACATCTCCTGCTTCATGCCGCCGGCGGTTGGCACTGGTGGTTCGCCCCGTTCTGGATCCTGTTTTGGGTCGCCGTCGTCGTCCTGGTTCTCCGGTTCTCGCCGTGGCGCCGCCGCTGCGACCGCCGGCCCGACGCCCGCGCGATCCTGGCGGAGCGATTCGCGCGCGGCGAGATCGATGCCGCCGAGTACGCCGGCCGGAGGGACGTCCTGAGCCAGTGACTCGGCCCGGCGGCGAACGTGCCGCCGGTCGACCGTCGCCCACGGGGAGCCGTCGGGACCGCTCGGTACGGTGCTTCGGTGAGTCGCACCGCCTGGCCTGGGAGGCCGTTCCCGCTCGGCCCCACCTGGGACGGCGGCGGGACGAACTTCTCCCTCTTCAGCGAGAACGCGGACGGCGTCGAGCTCTGCCTGTTCGACGACGAGGGTCGCGAGGAGCGCGTCGACGTCGCCCAGCGGACCTCGCACAACTGGCACGTCTACCTCCCCGGCGTCGGGCCGGGACAGCGCTACGGCTACCGCGTCGCCGGGCCGTGGGAGCCGACTGCGGGCCATCGCTTCAACCCGGCGAAGCTCCTCATCGATCCCTATGCGAAGGCGATCGAGGGCCCGATCGGGTTCGGCAGGGCGCGGGTGCTCGCATACGCGCCTGGCGAGGAGGACGTGCTGGACGGAGAGGACTCGGCGCCTGCGATCCCGCGCTCGGTCGTGACCGACGACTCGTTCGACTGGGAGGGAGACGAGCCCCTGCGGCGCCCCTGGGCGGAGACGGTGATCTACGAGCTGCACGTCAAGGGCTTCACGCAGCGCATGCCCGGCGTGCGCGACGACCTGCGCGGCACGTACGCGGGCCTCGCCTCCGACGCCGCCGTCGGTCATCTGCGCGATCTGGGGATCACCGCGGTCGAGCTGCTCCCGGTCCACCACATCGCCGACGAGGACTTCCTCGTCGAGCGCGGGCTGACCAACTTCTGGGGCTACTCGACGATCGGCTTCCTGGCGCCTCACGCGGGCTATGCCGCCACGGGAACGCGCGGCGAGCAGGTGCGCGAGTTCAAGGGCCTGGTGAAGGCGCTCCATCGCGCGGGCATCGAGGTGATCCTCGACGTGGTCTACAACCACACCGCCGAGGGCAGCCACCTCGGGCCG
>DASSBI010000318.1:0-13996 GCA_035698965.1 Gaiella sp.
GTTGACGAGGGACTTCCCCGCGAACGAGTCCCGCACGAGAACCCAGGCGATGATCGTGCCGAAGACGGCCGTCGTCAGCACCGCGAGGGTCGCGGTGATCACCGACAGCTTCAGGGCCGCGACCGCCTGCGGCGAGGAGGCGACTTCCCAGAACCCGGACCAGCCGTTCCCGGTCGACGTCCACACGACGGCGGCAATCGGCAGCACGACGACGACGAGCAGGAACGTCGTCACGAACCCGACCTGCAGGGAGAGAGCCGTCGAGGCCCTCTCCCGGCGACGCTCGGCCGGTGCAGGCAGCCCCGGCGCCGGCCCGCTGACGGCGCTAGCTTCCAGTGCTCACTCCGAGCGAGCTCTCGATCCCTTGCATGATGCTCTTGCTCGGGTCGAACCACTTCTTGTCGACCGCGCGCCAGCCCCCGAGCAGCTTGTTCGTGATCGTCGTTTCGCCCGGCCGCACCGGGTACTTGCGCCGGAACTCGGAGAGCGCCTGCTTGTTCACCGGCCGGTAGCCGTTCTGGGCGAGGATCTTCTGGGCCGGGTACGTCTTCAGGTACCGCGAGAAGGCGTTCCATTCGGCCTTGTGCTCGCTCTTCTTGACCGCCGCGATGTAGACGTCGATCAGCATCGTCTGCCGCGGGATGACGTACGGGATCTTCCCGTTGATCGCCTCGCTCTCGAACGTGAGGAGGACGTCGCCCTTGCCCGACAGGAACGTGTTCGTGGCGTTCGATCCCGACGAGTCCTGGGACACGACGTTGTTCTTGTAGAACCGGCGCAGGTAGTCGATCGCCTGCTTGTCGGTCTTGCCGAGGCGGCGCTGCGCGACGTAGCCGGCGAGGACGTTCCACTTGGCGATGCCGCCGGTGAACGGGTTGACGGTGACGGCCCCGACGCCGGGCTTCAGGAGGTCGTTCCAGCCCTTGATCTTCTTCGGGTTGCCGTTACGGAGGCCGAAGACGACGACCGAGTTCCAGACGACGCCGTTGTAGCTCTGCTTGTCCCAGTCCTTGTCGACGAGGCCCTTGTCGACGAGGTCGTTGACGTCGTTGCCGGTGTTGAGGATCACGCCGTCGGCCGGCAGGCCGTTGGCCACGGCCTGACCCTGCGCCGACGACGGGCCGTAGGACGCGCGGACGTTGACGCCGGACCCCTGCGGAGTCGTGCGGAACTCCTCGATCAGCTTCGTGAGGACGGGCCGGGGCGTGGAGTACGCGACGAGGTTGAGCGTCACGTCCTTCGAGCTCGTGTGTGCCGCCGTCGCCGCGCCTGCGACCGCCGCCGCAAGTCCCGCGACCGCCGCCGCGATCCAGGCGAACCTCATCCGTTGCATAGCGCTCCTTGGTCGAGTCGGGTGACGGTCGCCTCTCCCTCGAGCTTCCGCCTTTGTCTATCGGGAAGCTATAACATAAGCAATCACAATCGGACGAATAAGTAGAAGGCATGAGAGGCCCGACGGTCGGCCGATGCTGCAGGTCGCTTCCTTGCTACCGTCAGAGCGTGGCGAGCGAGATCCTCATCGAGCACGGTGAGACGCGCCTCGCGCGCCGTCTCCGCGCGAATCGCTACAAGGTCGCGCTCGCGATCGCGGCGCTCGAGGGCATCCTCGTGCTTGCCGGTGCGATCCCGTGGTGGATCGTCGTGCTGCTCGCGGTGGTGTCGCTCGCGGGGTACGTCGCGTGGGGGAGGGAGCACGAGAGCGCAGACGTGCGCGTCGTGACCTGGACAGCTGCCGTCTCGCAGCTCGTCGTCGTGCTCGTGCCGGTCGTCGCAGGGCTCGTCGTCGTGCTCGCTGCGGTCGTGGTCGTGCTCCTCGCGGCCGTCGCCCTCGCCGCGCTGCTCCTCGACCGGCGCTGACCGGCTCCGGCGACCGGGCCGGGTACACTCCCGTCCCTGCTGTGGGGCGTGGCCAAGTGGTAAGGCAACGGGTTTTGGTCCCGTGATCCCAGGTTCGAATCCTGGCGCCCCAGCCATCGTTCAACCGTTGATGCCGACGAGACTCGCTGCAGTGGTGATGGCCGGAGGCCTCGGGACCCGGATGCGGTCCGCGCTTCCGAAGCACCTCCATCCGATCCTGGGGCGGCGCATGGTGGACTGGGTGCTCGAGGCGGCGCGCCCGCTCCACCCGTCGCCGCTCGTCGTTGTTGCCTCTCCCGACGCCGCGTCCTCGTTCAACGGAGTGGACGTCGCGGTGCAGGAGCGGCCGCTCGGAACGGGTGACGCCGTTCGCTCGGCCCGCGAAGCCCTTTCGGGCGCCGACGAGGTGCTGGTGCTGTCCGGCGACACGCCGCTCCTGACGACAGACCTTCTGGACGGCCTGCTCGGCACGCACCGCGAGTCGGGCGCCGCCGCGACGGTGCTGTCGTTCGTCCCGGACGACATCCGCAGCTACGGGCGGATCGTGCGGGATACGGCGGGCGGTCTCGTCGCCATTGTCGAGGCGTCCGACGCCACGCCGGAGCAGCTCGCGATCGGGGAGGCCAACTCCTCGATCTACGTGTTCCGCGCAGACGCGCTCTGGCCCGCGCTCGACGAGCTCACGCCCGCGAACGCCCAGGGCGAGCTCTACCTCACCGACGCCGTTCGCGGGATCGTCGACCGGGGGGAGACGGTCGCCGTCCACGTCGCTCCGGATCCTGCGGAGACCGAGGGCGTCAACACGCGCGTCGAGCTCGCAGCCGCAGCGGCCGCGCTCCGCGACCGGATCAACGTCGCCCACATGCTCGAGGGCGTCACGATCGTCGACCCCGCCTCGACGTGGATCGACCCGACGGTGGCCCTCGACGCCGACTCCGTCGTGCACCCGTTCACCGTTCTGCGGGGGGCGACGACGGTGGCCGCCGGCGCCTCTGTCGGGCCGCATGTCGTGGCGGTCGACGCGACGATCGGATCGGGGTCGCTCGTCGGGCCGTTCTGTTACCTTCGCCCCGGCACCGTGCTCGAGGATTCGGCGAAAGCAGGCACGTTCGTGGAGCTGAAGAACACCGTTGTCGGAGAGGGCGCCAAGGTGCCTCACCTGTCGTACATGGGCGACGCCGACATCGGAGCGGGCACGAACGTCGGCGCGGGGTCGATCACCGCGAACCTCTCGCACCACCCCGAGCGGGGCAAGTCGCGTACGCGAATCGGGCGTGACGTCAAGGTCGCAGTGGACACTATGTTCGTTGCACCGGTCACTCTGGGAGACGATGCGTGGACGGCGCCCGGCACGGTCGTGACCGACGACGTCCCCGCGAACGCCCTCGTCGGCTTCGCGCCGCGCCAGGAGGTCAAGGAGGGCCGCGGTGGAAATCGGGACGATTGAGCAGGCGCTGCCCGGCCTCGAGCAGCGCCCGCTGGAGCCCGCGGTGAAGCCGGGCCACGCGCTGCCGCTGACGCCGAAGAAGCGGCTCATGGTCTTCTCGGGCCGCTCGCATCCCGACCTCGCAGAGCGGATCGCGGAGCGTCTCGGCGTCGACCTCGGTGAGATCGAGCTGAGCACGTTCCCGAACGACGAGACCTACGTCCGCTACTGCGAGTCGATCCGCGGCGCCGACGTGTTCCTCGTGCAGACCGGGAGCCCGCCCGTCGACCAGCACCTCATCGAGCTGCTGTTCATGATCCAGGCCGCGAAGCTCGCGTCCGCGAAGCGCATCACCGCGGTGATCCCGTGGTTCCCGTATTCCCGGCAAGACCGCAAGGCGAAGCCGCGGGAGCCGATCTCGGGCCGTCTGGTCGCGGACATGCTGCAGCTCGCGGGCGTCGATCGCGTGCTCACGATGGACCTCCACGCGGGCCAGATCCAGGGGTTCTTCACGGTCCCGGTCGATCACATGACAGCGCAGCAGCTCTTCGCACGACACTTCCGGGATCTGGGCCTCCACGGCGACGGAGTCGTGTCGGTCGCCCCGGACGCGGGTCGTGCCAGAGTCGCCGTTCGCTTCGCCGAGATGCTCGACGCCGAGTTCGCGGTGATGCACAAGACGCGGCTCGGTCCGGAGCAGGTCTCGGTGACCGAGGTCACCGGGCGCGTCCACGGCAAGGTCTGCATCGTCGGCGACGACGTGACGACAACCGGCGGCACCCTGATCGCGGGCGCGCGGGCACTCCGCGAGCACGGGGCGCGCGAGGTCTGGGTCTACGTGACGCACGCGCTGCTCTCCCCCGACGGGCTCGCGCGCCTGGCCGGCGCGGAGGACATCAGCGGCATCGTCGTCACGGACACGGTGCCGATCGACCCCAGGGAGCAGCCGGAGAACCTCACGGTCCTCACGGTCGCGCCACTGCTCGCCGAGACGATCGTCAACGTCTTCAGCGACGACTCCGTCTCCGCGATCTTCGGCGGCGAGAACCAGCTGTTCTAGCGAGAGTGGCGCGAACACACGGCTCGCGCCGTTTTCTCCACGCGGGTCCTCTACCGGTCGCCTCGACGCGTGGCGTGGGGGGCCCTCCCCCGGCGCGATCGTCACGTCATGATCCCGCTACAAGAGGCCCGCGACGTGCCAGAGTCCGGGCCGCGACCGAGGAGGAGGTCCCTCGATGACCGGCCACGCTACCGCCCCCGAAGACCACACGCCCTTCTCGTGACGAAGGTGCCGAAGGACGCTCCCGCCTGGCTCGTCGAGGTCGCCGGCCCTCACTGGGGCACGACCGAGTGGGACTCGTGGGAGAGCTATCGCGCGGAGCTGACCACCCTCGGCGTTCCGGCGAGCCACCTCAAGCCGATCGGGTCACTCAGCCGCCCAACGGAGATCTCGGCGCACGTCCCGAGCCTCACTCCCTGGGTCTCGGTCCCGATCGAATGGCAGAGATTCGGAGAACGGGATGCTCTCCTGCACGCATTCGGGGAGCTCGTCACCGAGGTCGCGAAGACGACCACATAACACGCCGGCTCGACTCTGAGCACGAATTCGCGTCAAGCCTCTTGCGCGAGGACGGGGCAGCGCGGACGGGCGGAGCCGCACGTACCCCGCCCGGCAGGTGAGGGTGCCGTTTGTTTCGTGGTCGACCCGTTGAGGGACGGCGCAGGTGATGTAGCGTCTCGGCCCTGCCGGGCGTCGACCACCCACCGCCCCCGTACTCGATCCGCACCGAACGGCTCGTGCTCCGCTGTTGGGAGCCGCGCGACGCGCCGCTCCTCGCGGACGCGATCGACTCCAGCCTCGACCACCTTCGCCCCTGGATGCCGTGGGCACACGACGAGCCCCGGACGCTCGACGAGCGGATCGGGCTCTTGCGCGGGTTTCGGGGGCGGTTCGATCTGGGCGAAGACTTCGTCTACGGCATCTTCACGCACGACGAACGCCAGGCCGTCGGCGGCTCGGGGCTCCACACGCGCGCCGGGGAAGGAGCGCTCGAGATCGGCTACTGGATCCGCGCGTCGGCGGTCGGTCGGGGCTACGCGCGCGAAGCGACGGCCGCACTCGCGAGGGTCGCGATCCGCGTCTGCGGCGTCGACCGCGTCGAGATCCGGGTCGACCCCGGCAACGGGGCGAGCCTGCGCATCCCGCGTGCGCTCGGCTTCGCGGAGGAGGCGACGCTGCGCCGCCGGCTTCCCGGTCGCGAGGGCGAGCCACCGGGCGACGTCCTCGTCTTCGCGCTGTTCGCGGACGAGGTCGATCGCACGCCCGTCTCGAGCGCGGAGCTCGAGGCGTTCGACGCGCTCGGCCGCTCGATCCCGCTCTGAGCTCGAAAAGTCGTCGCGCGATCCATGCGCTCAGCCTCCGCTACCATGGCACGCCGATGTCGAGCGATCGTGTCACCCTCGAGGTTTCCGAGCGCGGAGTCGAGCAGCTCGGCTCGCGCCGGGTGCGGCGCCTTCGCAAGGAGGGGCTGGTGCCCGGCGTCCTCTACGGGAAGGGTCACACGCGCGCGATCGTCGTGAACGAGCGCAGCCTCCGCGCCGCGCTGACCGGCACGTCGGGGCTGCATGCGATCGTCGACGTCGTGATCGAGGGGCAGACGACGCCCCATCACGCCGTCCTCAAGGATTTCCAGCGCCACCCGATCCGCGGCACGCTGACCCACGTCGACTTCCACGAGGTGCGTCTCGACCGCCCGATCCAGGCCACGGTGAGCCTCGAGCTCGTCGGCGAGTCGCCCGGCTCGAAGCAGGGCGGCATCGTCCAGCTCGTCAGTCGCGAGCTGCAGGTGGAGGCCCTCCCGACCGGGATCCCCGAGCACGTCGAGCTCGACATCTCGGCGCTCGAGATCGGGGTCACGCTCCGCGTCGAGGACCTCGCACCGATCGAGGGCGTCACCTTCCTCGACGATCCGCAAATGGTGCTCGCCACCTGCACGATTCCCCGCGGTCTCACGGAGCTCGAAGAAGAGGCTGCCGAAGGCGAAGGCGAAGAGGGGGCGGAGGGCGCCGAGGGCGAAGCCGCCGAGGCCTCGGACGAGGGCGCAGCCGCCGCCGAGGACTGATCGGTGCGCCTCTTCCGCCGGGGAGAGGCCGCGATTGCGATGGACTTTCTGGTCGCCGGGCTCGGCAACCCAGGCCCAGGGCACGCCCGTGACCGGCACAACGTCGGCTGGATGGTCGTCGACGAGCTCGCGCGGCGGCACGGCGGCTCGTTCAAGTCGAAGTTCCGCGGGCGGCTCGCCGACGTTCGTGTCGGCGAGGCAAAGCTCGCGTTGCTGAAGCCCGAGACCTACATGAACGAGTCGGGCGCCTCGATCCAGGCGGCCGCCGCCTTCTACAAGCTTCCGGGCGAGCACGTCCTCGTCGTGCACGACGACGTCGATCTCGAGACAGGACGCCTCCAGGCCCGGCTCGGCGGCGGCCTCGCCGGCCACAACGGGCTCCGCTCCATCGCCCAGCGTCTCGGATCGCAGGACTTCCTCCGCCTGCGGGTCGGTGTCGGGCGGCCGGGCCGGGGCGATCGCCGTCCGGTCGCGGACTACGTCCTTTCCGCCTTCGCGCCCGAGGACGATGCCGACGCGATCGTCGCTCGTGCCTGCGACGCCGTCGAAGCGCTGGCGGCGGATGGTCTCGAAGAGACGCAGCGTCGCTTCAACTGAGCGCTGTCCGGGTCCTCCGGGCCCCCTCCGGCAGGTACGCGCCGGCTTTGCGAACCTGGCGCACATCCGGCACGAAGCCGGCGCACTTCCGGCACAGGTTCCTCGCTAGCGTGAAGGCGGGGCACGGGGGTGCCCCGGGGGTGGTTGGCAAGCGGGGCAGTACGATGGCCCTGCGGGGCGCGATCCCCGCCAGCTGCATGGACCAGGCCGCCACCCGCACGTCCACCGTCGCGCCGCTCGCCGCCTTCGTGGAGGAGCTACGGCGCACCGAGCGCTTCCAGGCGCTCGTCCGCACGCTCCCGACGCGGGCCCGCGTGTCGGAGCCGGTGCTGCCGCTCGTCCTCGCGGCGCTCCACGCAGAGCTCGGCCGCCCGCTCCTCGTGCTGCTGCCCGAGGACGCCGACGCGCGGGATGCTGCCGACGGCTCCTCGTGGTTCGGGGACGCCGCGCGGGTCGCGTTCCTTCCGAGCAGGGGAGTCACGTACGAGTCGGGACTGGTCCCTCCGCCGCACTTGGTCGGTGAGCGCTACCGCGCGCTCGACGTGCTCGAGGCCGGAGGGCTCGTCTGTGCGTCGGTCGCGGCGCTCTCGGAGGGGCTGCCGCCGCGCGCCGCGCGACCCGCCTCGCTCGCACTCCGGGTCGGCGACGAGCCGGGGATCGCCGGGCTTGCCGAGCAGCTCGCGCTCGCCGGGTATGAGCGCGTCGAGCGGGTCGACGAGCGCGGCCAGTTCGCCGTGCGCGGCGGCATCGTCGACGTGTTCCCGTCCACCGGCCGGGAGCCGCTCCGGGTCGAGCTCTTCGGCGACGAGATCGAGCAGGTGCGCGCGTTCTCGCCGTTCACGCAGCGTGCGCTGCACCCGGCCGACAACGCGATCGTCCATCCTGCAGCCGAGCGCCGCACCGACCTGCTCGACGTCGACCTCGGGCCGGAGGAGGACGACGGCCAGGGGGTTGTCGAGATCCCGGCGGATCTCGTCCCTCCGGTCGAGCGCCCGCCGGACCTCGTCTGGCAGCCGGACGATGTGCGTCGCGTCGCCGAGGAGGAGGGCCTTGCGCCGATTGCCCTCGACGGCGCGACCGAGCTCGATCCGTTCCCGCAGGGCCAGCCGCATGCGTTCGAGGCGCAGCGGCCCGCAATCGCGGCGCGCGGCCTCGCCGAGGCGGAGAACGAGCTCGCCGGGTTCGTGCGGTCGGGGAACCGCGTGGTCGTGGCGTTCGCGCATCGCGGCGAGGCCGAGCGGCAGGCGGCGCTCCTGCGGAAGATCGAGGCGCCGATGCTCACGGAGGGGGAGGCGCTCGCCGCCGACCCCGCGCTGCGTTTCGCTGTCGCGCCGGCGCGCCGCGGGTTCGTCTGGCGCGAGCTGGGTCTCGTCCTGCTCCCGGACACGCAGGTCTTCCGCAAGCGACCCCCGCGCGCGGACAGGCGGCTCGGCAGGGCGCTCGCGAGCTTTGCCGACCTGCGGGTCGGAGACCACGTGGTCCACGAGGACCACGGCATCGGCAAGCTCCTCGGCTTCGAGACGAAGGAGGTGGCCGGTGTCACGCGCGACTACCTCTATCTGGCGTTCCGCGGCGAGGACCGGCTGTACGTCCCGCACGAGCAGCTCGGGAAGCTGTCCAAGTACATCGGCGCGGACGCTGCTGCACCGAGCCTGTCGAAGCTGGGGGGCAAGGCGTGGCAGAACCTCAAGGCGCGCGCCCGGACCGCCGTGCGCGAGCTGGCGGGCGAGCTGCTCCAGCTCTACGCGCAGCGCCAGCGGGCCGAGGGCGTTGCGAACGACCTGTCCGGCGACTGGATCGAGCGCCTCGAGGCGTCCTTCCCCTACCGCGAGACCGACGACCAGCAGCGCGCGATCGAGGCCGTCAAGGAGGATCTGGAATCGCCGCGGCCGATGGACCGGCTGGTCTGCGGCGACGTCGGCTTCGGCAAGACCGAGGTCGCGGTGCGCGCGGCCTTCGGCGTCGCCGTCAACGGCCGGCAGGTGCTGGTGCTCTGCCCGACGACGATCCTCGCCGAGCAGCACTGGAACACCTTTCGCGAGCGCTACCGCGACTTCCCGGTGCGCGTCGAGATGGTGTCGCGGTTCCGCAGGCCCGCGGAGGTGAAGGCGGTTCTGAAGGAGTTCGCCGAGGGGAAGATCGAGGTGCTCGTCGGCACCCACCGCATCCTTTCGCGGGACGTGATCCCGAAGCAGCTCGGCCTGGTCATCGTCGACGAGGAGCAGCGCTTCGGCGTCGCGCAGAAGGAGCTCCTGCGCGCCCTGCGGCTCGAGGTGGACGTGCTCGCGCTCTCGGCCACGCCGATCCCGCGGACGCTCCACATGTCGCTCTCCGGCCTCCGCGACATCTCGATCATCGAGACGCCTCCCGAGGGCCGGCGCCCGATCCGCACGACCGTCGGCGAGTACGACGACGAGCTCATCAAGCTCGCGCTCGAGCGCGAGCACACGCGCGAGGGCCAGTCGTTCTACCTCCACAACCGCGTCGAGACGATCGACGAGGCTGCCGAGAAGCTGCAGCAGCTCTGTCCCGGGCTTCGCTTCCTCGTCGCCCACGGCCAGATGCCGGAGCGCGAGCTCGAGGAGCGCATGCACGCCTTCCTGGCGGGCGACGCCGACGTCCTCGTCTCGACGACGATCATCGAGTCGGGCATCGACATACCGCAGGCGAACACCCTGCTCGTCGAGCGGGCCGACACGCTCGGGCTCGCGCAGCTCTACCAGATCCGGGGGCGCGTCGGCCGCTCGGACGTGACCGCGCACGCGTACCTCTTCTATCCAGACGCGACAGCGCTAACGCCCGAGGCGCGAGCGCGGCTTGCGACGCTCGCCGACCACACGGAGCTCGGCGCGGGGTTCCAGATCGCGATGCGCGACCTCGAGATCCGCGGCGCCGGGGACCTGCTCGGTGCCGAGCAGTCCGGCCACGTCGCGGCGCTCGGCTTCGAGCTCTACGTCGAGATGCTGAACGAGGCGGTGGCCGAGCTCTCCGGCCAGGCGCGGATGGCCGTGCGTCCAGTGCGGGTGGATGCGCGCGTCGACGCGTACATCCCCGCGACGTATATCCAGGCCGAGGCACTCAAGATCGACCTCCACCGCCGGATCGCGCTCGCCGAGCACGAGGACGAGCTGCGCGAGCTCCGCGCCGCGACGGAGGACCGGTACGGGCCGCTGCCCGAGCCGGTCGAGAACCTCTTCCGCATCCAGGAGGCGAAGCTCGCGCTGGCCCTCGTGGGCGCTGACTACCTCGTCTTCCGCGGGGGCCGTGCGACGGTTGGTCCGGTCGGGCTCGCGGCGACGGAGCTCCGCGCGCTCCGCGCGATCGCCGACACCGCCGTGTACACGTCCGCGCGGCAGGAGGTCGCGATCCGCGCCGAGGGACTCGAAGGGGCGCTGGCGTTGGCCGATGCTATCGTTGCCGCCCGCCGGGCCGCCTGAGCGCGCCGCGAACACCGTCCGCTCCCTGGCCCAACCGAACCTTTCCCGTACACGTCGTAACCCCCCCGTAACCGGACGTCGCCTACAAAGAGGATTCGATGAAGCGCTCGCTCGCACTTGCCGCCGTGGCCCTGGCCGCTGTCACTCTCGTCGCCGCAGGCTGCGGCGACTCGGACGAGGTCCCGGCCGACGCCGTTGCGGTCGTCGACGGCACCACGATCACGCGGTCGTCGCTCGACGGGCTGCTCTCGCGCGCGAAGAAGTCCTACACCGCCCAGAAACGGGCCTTCCCGAAGGCCGGGACGTCGGAGTACCAGTCGCTGCAGACCCAGGCGGTTGCCTACCTCGTCCAGCGCGAGGAGTACGCGCGCGAGGCCGAGAAGCTGGGCATCGACGTGACCGACCAGCAGATTGCGAAGAAGGTCGACGAGGTCAAGAAGCAGTACTTCGGCGGCAGTCAGGCGAAGTTCGACAAGGGCCTCGCGGACCAGGGCTACACCAAGGCGACCCTGGAGGAGGACATCCGCTCGCAGCTCCTCACCGAGGGGATCTACAAGAAGGTGACCACCGACGCGAAGGTCACCGATGCGGACGTCAAGAGCTACTACGAGAAGAACCGCGCGAACTACACGGTTCCCGAGTCCCGCTCCGTCCGTCACATCCTCGTGAAGTCGAAGGCCGACGCCGACCGGATCCGCACCGAGCTCGTCAACGGCGGCGACTTCGCGGCGCTCGCCAAGGCGAACTCGATCGACCCCGGCTCGAAGGACGCGGGCGGCAAGCTCACCGTCTCCAAGGGCCAGACCGTCGCCCCGTTCGACAAGGCCGCGTTCTCGCTCGACACCAACGAGCTCTCGCAGCCGATCAAGACGCAGTTCGGCTACCACCTGATCCAGCCGCTCGCGGCCGTCAAGGCCGGCTCGGTCACCCCGTTCGCCCAGGTGAAGGACCAGATCAAGACCCAGCTCGAGTCCGAGACGAAGAACACCGCGGTCAACAAGTGGGTCGCGGACGTCGAGAAGGAGTACAAGGGCAAGGTCCAGTACGCAGCCGGGTTCGAGCCGCCGGACACGTCCACCACGACGGGCGAGACGACGACCTCCGGGTAACGTCGGCCGCGTGGGCGCAGACGGCCCGCTCGGCGAGCTCCGTGAGCTGACCCGGCGCCTCCGGGCGGAGTGCCCCTGGGATCGCGAGCAGACGGCTCGCACCATCGTCCCGCACACGGTCGAGGAGGCGTACGAGGTCGCGGACGCCGCCTTCGCGGACGATCCCGCGAAGCTTCTCGACGAGCTCGGCGATCTGCTCTTCCAGGTGTTCTTCCTGTCGCTGCTCCTCGAGGAGCAGGGGGAAGGGGACCTCGACGACGTCACCCGGGCGGTGCACGACAAGCTCGTGCGCCGGCATCCCCATGTCTTCGGGGAGGCGGAGGCCCGTACGGCAGGTCGGGTTCGCGAGCGCTGGGAGGCGATCAAGGCCGAGCAGGAGGGCCGCGAGGGCGTCTTTCACGACGTGCCGGAGTCGCTTCCCGCGCTCCTCCTCGCACGCAAGATCCAGCGTCGCGCGGCAGCGGTCGGCTACGACTGGCCCGACCTCGACGGCCCACTCGCGAAGCTGCGCGAGGAGCTCGAGGAGCTGCTCGTCGAGATCGAACGTGCCGGTCGGCCCGCCCCCGAGACCGAGCCCGACGTCCGGGTCCAGGACGAGCTCGGGGACCTGCTCTTCTCCGTCGTCAACGTCGCACGATTCGTGAACGTCGACCCGGAGCTCGCCCTCCGTCGCGCCACGCACCGCTCGCGGGGCCGCATCGAGCTCGCCGAGCGTCTCGCAGCCGAGGCGGGGGAGACGTGGACGGAGCTCGACCTCGACGGCCAGGAGCGCTGGTACGAGCGCGCGAAGGCGTCGCTCGCAGCCTGTCCGACTTCAGTCGGACAGGAACCGCCCCGCGCGGACGGTGGTACGGAGGTGTCCGACTGAAGTCGGACACCGGTCGTCCCGGTTAGTGTTCTCCGGCGTGAGCCGGAGAACACCGTGAGCGAGATCGTCCATGTCCACGGCCGCCAGGTGCTCGACTCGCGGGGGAACCCGACGGTCGAGGTCGAGGTCGGGCTCGAGTCCGGCGCGTTCGGGAGCGCGGCCGTCCCGTCCGGCGCGTCCACCGGTGAGCACGAGGCTGTCGAGCTGCGCGACGGCGGCGACCCGTGGGACGGAAAGGGCGTCACACGCGCGGTGGCCCACGTCGACGGCGAGCTCGCGGACGCTCTCGTGGGGCTCGACGCCTCGGACCAGCGCGCGATCGACAGAACGCTCGTCTCCCTCGACGGGACCCCGACGAAGGCGCGCCTCGGGGCCAACGCGATCCTGGGCGTGTCGCTCGCGGCCGCGAAGGCCGCGGCCGTCGATGCCGGTGTTCCGCTCTACCGGTGGGTCGGCGGGACGAACGCGCACGTGCTGCCCGTGCCGCTCATGAACGTCGTCAACGGCGGCGCGCACGCGCAGAACTCGCTCGACTTCCAGGAGTTCATGCTCGTCCCCGGTGGCGCGGGCACGTTTTCGGAGGCGCTTCGGATCGGCGCCGAGACCTACCACCAGCTCAAGCGGCTCCTCGCCGAGCGCGGTCTTTCCACCGCGGTCGGCGACGAGGGCGGCTTCGCGCCTGACCTCGGCTCGGCGTACGACGCCTGCGAGGCGATCCTCGAGGCTGCCGAGCGTGCAGGGCATCGCGACAAGGTCGCGCTCGCGCTCGACCCCGCGACGAGCGAGCTCCATCGCGACGGGGCGTACCGGCTCGAACGGCAGGGGGGCATGCTCGACACGAACGGGATGATCGACCTCTGGGCCGACCTCTGCGACCGCTTCCCGATCGTCTCGCTCGAGGACGGCCTCGGCGAGTCGGACTGGGCCGGCTGGCAAACGCTCACCGACCGGCTCGGGGGGCGCGTGCAGCTCGTCGGCGACGACCTGTTCGTCACCAACGTCGAGTTCCTCCGGCGCGGGATCGCCGAGCGGGTCGCCAACGCGATCCTCGTCAAGGTCAATCAGATCGGGACGCTCACCGAGACGCTCGACGCGGTCGAGCTTGCCCACCGGAACGGCTACCGCGTCGTCGTCTCGCATCGCTCGGGCGAGACCGAGGACGCGACGATCGCCGACCTCGCCGTCGCGACCAACGCCGGACAGATCAAGACCGGCGCCCCGACCCGCTCAGACCGCGTCGCGAAGTACAACCAGCTCCTGCGGATCGAGGAGGAGCTCGGCGACGAGGCCGAATACCCCGGTTGGGCCGCGTTTCCGCGGTCGGACGCCTGAGCCGCGCGTAGTCTGTCGCCGTGACCGGGCACACGCGCCGCACGAAGATCGTGGCCACCATCGGGCCCGCGTCCGCGACCCCGGAGACGCTCGCGGCGCTGATCGACGCCGGGATGGACGGCGCGCGCCTCAACCTCTCCCACGGGACGCAGGAGGACCACGCGCGGACGGCGGCGCTCGTCCGCGAGGTGGAGGCCGCGGCCGGACGGCCGATCGCGCTGATCGCGGACCTCCAGGGGCCGAAGCTC
>DASSBI010000319.1:0-9571 GCA_035698965.1 Gaiella sp.
GGATGGAAGACGAGGAGCACGTTGGAGCGCCCCAGGTAGTTCGACAGCCGCACGCGCGGTCGACCCGAGCTCTCCTCGAGATCGAACTCCGGAGCCTTGTCACCGGTGCTGATCGTCATGCGCCGTCTCCGCCTCCTCGCCCTTCGAGGACGGAACATAGTACGCCCGCCCTCGCAGTCCCTCGGGGAGGTGGTCGATACCGGCCCGGCCGGGATCGTCGTGCGGCGACACGTAGCCCTCGCCGTGCCCACGCGCGGCCGAGCCGCGGTAGTGGGCGTCGCGCAGCATGGCGGGCGGCGGCGCGATTCCTTCACGGCGGACGTCTGCCCGGGCCTGCCAGATCGCCCTGGCCGACGCGTTCGACTTCGGTGCGCTGGCGATGTAGATCGCCGCCTGGGCGAGGTTGAGCTGCGCCTCCGGGAGCCCGACGTGCTCGACCGCCTGCGCGGCCGCGACCGCGACGAGAAGCGCACGCGGGTCGGCGTTTCCGACGTCCTCGCTCGCAGCGATCACGATCCGGCGCGCGAGGAAGCGCGGGTCCTCGCCGCCTTCGAGCATGGCCGCGAGGTAGTAGACCGCGGCGTCGGGATCGCTGCCCCGCATCGACTTGATGAACGCCGACGCGAGGTCGTAGTGACGGTCACCGGCCCGGTCGTAGCGCAGGGGCCGCTTCCGCGCGACGTCCTCGACGTGCGCGACCGAGACGTCCTCGCCGGCCGTCGAGGCCGTCTCCCACGCAAGCTCGAGCGTCTGGAGCGCGGTACGGGCGTCGCCACCGGCACGGCGCGCGATCTCGATCGCAACGTCGGGAGACACAGCAGCGTCGAGGGCCGCCGCGCCGCGCTCGAGCACCTGCCCGAGCTCCTCGAGCGTGAGTGGCTCGAGCTCGATCACGGTGCACCGTGAGAGAAGCGCCTGGTTGACCTCGAAGTAGGGGTTCTCGGTCGTCGCGCCGATCAGCGTCACCAGCCCCTCCTCGACCGCATGGAGGACGGAGTCCTGCTGCCGCTTGTCGAACCGATGGATCTCGTCGATGAAGAGGAGCGTCCGAACGCCGTTGCCGCCCAGCCGGTCGCGCGCGCGGGCGAGCACGGCGCGAACGTCGTCCACCCGGGCCGAGACGGCGGACAGCTCCTCGAACGCCGCCGCCGACGCCTCGGCGACGATCCGGGCGATCGTCGTCTTGCCGACGCCCGGCGGCCCGTGGATGATCATCGAGGGAGCGCGGCCCTCCTCGATCGCCCGGCGGAGCGCCGTACCGGGGCCGAGGACGCTCGTCTGGCCGACCAGCTCGTCCAGGGTGCGCGGGCGGACTCGTTGCGGAAGCGGCGCCACGGTGTGCGCGCGTGTGGCTGCCGCGTCGCTGAACAGGTCGCTCACGCGGCCAGTATGCTCACCGCGATGTCGGCGACGGGTGAGGACTACGACACCCCGATCCTCCCGGGGGACGCCCCGAGCGACTACGAACGCTACATCCGTACGGACGAGCTCCTGGCGCTGCAGAAGGGGCCGGAGGACTGGGTGCACCGCGACGAGCTCCTGTTCCAGGTCGTCCACCAGTCGTCGGAGCTCTGGCTGAAGCTCGCAACGAGCGATGTCGAGGAGGCGGCGCGGCTGATCGAGGAGGGTGACGTCGAGGAGGCTGCACGCCAGCTCCGGCGCCCGCTCCGCTGCCTGCGCTACGTCACCGACCAGCTCGACATGCTCGAGGAGCTGTCGCCGTGGGAGTACCAGGAGATCCGCAAGGTGCTCGGGCACGGCAGCGGCTTCGACTCCCCCGGCTGGCGGACGTTGCGCGTCGCGCTCCCGCGGCTCGGGCACGCGTTCCACGCCCGTCGCCGCAAGGAAGGGCTGTCGCTCGTCGACCTCTACGTCGGCCGTCGCGACAACGACGCGCTCTACCGCGTCGCCGAGTCCATGATCGAGGTCGACGAGTGGTGCCAGGCGTGGAGGGTCCGACACTACCGCGTCGTCGCCCGGGTGATCGGGGACGGTGTCGTCGGGACGCAGGGAACGCCGGTCGAGGTGCTCGGCAGGCTCGTGCAGACGGTCTTCTTCCCGGATCTCTGGGATGTCCGGAACGAGCTGACGGCGAGGTCGAAGGCCGAGGCGTAGCTGGTGTCCCTCCGCCAGGAGGTGACCGAGCTCCTGCAAGAGCTCATCCGGCTCGACACCGTCAACCCGCCGGGAAACGAGACGCGCGCCGCAGAGGCGCTCGAGCGCTACCTGGCGGGAAACGGCATCGCGACCCGCCGCTTCGCGAAGACACCTGAGCGCGCGAACGTCGTGGCGCGGCTCGAGGGGGGCGACGGTCCCGGTCTCGTGCTGCTGGCGCACACCGACACGGTGCTTGCGGAGCCTTCGGAGTGGACGCGCGACCCTTGGTCGGGCGACCTCGTCGACGGCGAGGTGTGGGGTCGCGGCGCCCTCGACATGAAAGGCCACGTCGCAGCGGCGGCGGTCGCCTTCGCCTCACTGACCCGTGAGGGCACCCGGCCCCCCGGCGACGTCGTCCTCGCGCTCACCGCGGACGAGGAGGTGGGAGTCGACTTCGGCGCGTCGTGGCTCGCGCGCGAGCATCCGGACACCGTGCGCGCGGGCTACGGGCTGAACGAGGGAGGCGGCGACCGCTGCGTCTTCGGCGGGCGCGCGTATTACCTGTGCGCGGTCGCGGAGAAAGCGACCGCGCCCTTCAAGCTCCGCTTGCACGGCCGTAGCGGGCACGCGTCCGACCCGCATGCCGCCGACAACGCGCTGCTCAAGGCCGGCCCGGTGCTCGACGCGCTCGCCCGCCTCGAGCCCCCGCGCACGCTCATCCCCGAGGTGCAGGCCTTCCTGGACGCGATCCTCGGGGACGTGCCGCCGGTCGAGGCGGCGCTCGACCGCGCTGCCGCCCTGCACCCGCTCGCGGGCCAACTCGTCGCGCCGCTCCTCGCGGCGACGCTCTCACCCACCATGATCGAGGCGTCGCGAAAGCGAAACGTCATCCCCGGCGCGTGCGTGATCGAGGTCGACTGCCGGCTGCTCCCGGGCCAGGAGCCCGCGGAGATGGAGGCGCTTCTCCGTGCGGGCGTTCCCGGCGACTGGGAGCTGGAGTGGATCGTCGCCGAGCAGGTCGGGGGTACGCGGTCACCGCTCGACACACCACTCTGGCGTGCGCTCGAGGCGTGGGTCGAGCGAGTCGAGCCCGGCGCCCGACTTGCCCCGGTGGTGTGTGCCGGGTTCACCGACAGCCACTATCTGAGGACGCACCTCGCGACGACCGTATACGGCTTCTTCCCGCTTCGGGGGATGGACCCGCAGCTGGCGGCGAGCCTCGTGCACTCGGCCGACGAGCGGATCGCGGTCGACGACCTCGAGCTCGGCGTCGACCTCTTCCGCCACGTTGCGACGTCGCTCGGTGCGTAGCACCGGGCGGGGATTCGAGAACCGGGCCGAGTAGACCCGCTTCGCTACGGCCCGAAAGGCACGACGCGTACTCGCAAGCCGCGACGTGGCGGGCTCATGGCGCACGCGACACCGAAGCAGGCTCTGGCTCGCAACCGGGGTCGGACGATGTTGCCGGCGGCGTGAGCGCCGTGGCGTCCTCGAGACGCTCCAGCTGTCGAACGCTGCGAGAGAGCAGTGCGCCGACGTTGCACACCACGCCGATCGCGGCAGCGCAGAGCAGCGTCTCGCGCACGCCCACCCAGTCTGCGAGTGGCCCGGCGACGGCGAATGCGACGGGCGCGATCAGGATGGATCCGGTCCACGCGACCGAGTCGACGCGGCCGAGCACGTCCTCGGGCACGTGCTGCTGCTCCATCGTCGACCAGAACGTGTTCCCGACGACGATCGACATCGCGAGCAGCGATGCGCCGAGCATCAGGAGAGGCAGGGGGAAGGGCGGGACGAGGGTGATGAGGGCGAGCGGCATCGCGAGCATGCCGACATAGGCCGGAACCAGCGGTCGTCGCGGCCGCCAGCGCAGGACGAGCGCGCCACCCGCGATGCCACCGGCGGCGCTCGCGGCCATCATCAGGCCCCAGTCCGGGGCTCCGTCGAGGTGCTCTCGGACGACGAGGGGGCCGAGAATGAAATACGGTGCGAGCGCGAAGTTCGCGAACAGGTCGGCCGTGATCGTCACGCGAATCCAGGGGCGCGCCAGCACCTCGCGGATGCCCTCCCGCGCGTCGGCGACGAAGCTCTGCCCCCGAGCGCGTACCGCTCCGAGGGGGCGCATCAGTGCCAGGCACGCGAGGCTGGCGACGAACGTCGCAGAGTCGATCGCGTAGATCAGCTCGTAACCGGTCGTGGCGATGAGCACCCCAGCGAGAACCGGCCCGAACAGCTCGGTGACGTTGTGTGACAGCCCGATCAGCGCGTTCGCCTCCTGGACGCGCATCGCGGGAACGAGTTGAGGCAGGAGTCCCGTCGAGGCCGGCCTGAAGAACGAGGCCGCGATCCCGAAGAGCCCCGCCGCTACAACGAGGTGCCACACCTCGATCCGGCCCGTCAGGAACGCAAGGGCGATGAGGATTTGGACAACCGCACGCACGCCGTCCGCGGCGATCATGATCAGGCGCCGCGGGAGCCGGTCGGCCCACACGCCGCCGACCATGAAGAAGATCGCGCGGGCGCCCATCCCCGTCGCGAGGACGAGGCCGAGGTCGGTTGCACTCCCGATGTCGAGCGTGGCGAACGCCGTCGTGACGGGAACGAGCGCGTCTCCGACCGCCGACAGCGTCCCTCCCGTCCAGAGCAGGCGGAACTCGCGCTCGCTCAGGACGCCGAAGCTCGCCGGCAGGGTGCGGAGTCGCGGGATGCGTAGGAGTCAATGCATCGGGAGCGTCGAGTGCAAGGCCGGCCCGGGGGATCGGCTACGGGCGACGATGGGGGACGGCGTCGCGCCGGCGCGCGCGAGGTCACGGAGTGGGTGCGGAGTTGACCCGGTAGCGCGGGACGGGAAGACTCCGGCCGTCGGCGGAGGACGGAGGGTGGCGCGATGGGCGCGTTCGGGAGCTTTCAGAACGAGATCTACCTCCGCGGTCTCGGCGACGTCGTGCCGGAGCTGCCCGCGGACCTGACGCGGCTCGAGGCGATGGCCGAGGAGCGGATGCCGGCGACCGCATTCGGCTACGTCGCCGGCTCGGCTGGCACGGAGGCGACGGCACGCGCGAACCGTGCGGCCTTCGCCTCGTGGCGCATCGTCCCGCGGATGCTCCGCGACGTCTCTGCGACGGACCTCTCGACGACGGTGCTCAGGACGCCGATGCCCGCGCCGGTCGCGCTCGCGCCGGTCGGCGTCCTCGAGATCGTCCATCCCGACGGCGAGGCGGCGGTCGCGCGCGCGTCCGCGGTGCTCGGGGTGCCGATGGTCGTCAGCACCGCCGCGTCGATGACACTCGAGGACGTCGCCGCCGCCGGCGGCGACGGGCCGCGGTGGTACCAGCTCTACTGGCCGAAGGATCGCGAGCTTGCGGTCAGCTTCCTCGAGCGGGCCGCGGCGTCCGGATACGGCGCCCTCGTCGTCACGCTCGACACCCACGCGCTGGGATGGCGGCCGCGCGACCTCGACAACGCTTTCCTGCCGTTCCTCCGCGCGGTCGGCAACCAGAACTATCTCGCCGATCCCGTCTTTCTCCGCGCGGTGGGAGGAGCGATCGACGACGAGAATCGCCTCGCTGCGCTCCAGCACTGGGCTGCCGTCTTCGGAAACCCCGCGCTCACCTGGGACGACCTCGCCTTCCTGCGGGAGCACTGGAGCCGGCCGATCGCCCTCAAGGGGATCCTGCACCCCGACGATGCCCGGCGCGCGGCCGACGCCGGGATGGATGCGGTCGTCGTGTCGAACCACGGGGGCCGGCAGGTCGACGGCGCCGTCGCCGCGCTCGACGCCCTCCCGCCCGTCGTCGACGCCGTCGGCGACCGCATCGAGGTGTTGATGGACAGCGGCGTCCGGTCGGGTACGGATGTCCTGAAGGCGCTCGCGCTGGGCGCGCGGGCCGTGCTGCTCGGGCGCCCGTACGTCTACGGGCTCGGCCTGGCGGGGGAGGAGGGAGTGCGTCACGTGCTCCGCTGCCTCCTCGCGGAGCTCGAGCTGAGCCTCGCGCTCTCGGGCGCGGCCCGGGTAGCCGACGTCGACCGCGAGATGCTCGTCCGCTCTGGCTCCGCCTCGGCGATCGGGTGATGCAAGCGTCTACAGTCGTTCCGGCGGCGGCGCGAGAACGTCGCCGCGATCCCGACGCGACGACGATCCAGATGCCGAGAGACGGTTCCAGCGGACGCGCGGCCGAGCTGCTCGAGATCCACGAGGCCGAGGGGGCATTCGAGCGGATCGAGGGATGGCTGCGAGACCGTGGATTCTTCTTGCCGGGCGGGGAGTCGCTCGTCGCGGATCTCTATCTCGGCTACGGGCTCTCCGAGACGATCCGCCGGACGTTCTCGCCGGTTCCGCCGGAGCCGTGCCCGCTGCCGCTTGCGGCCTGTGCCGTCCGACCGGACGTCCATGATGTCGAGTATGACAACGCGGATCGTAGCTTCGCCGTTGGGCGCTGGCAGCGGACCTGGGCCGAGGACGACCATGCCGCATCCGTCGAGGCAGTGCGCACGGCGATCGCGCGGGGCGACGTCTACCAGGTCAATCTCGTCCAGCACCTCGCGGCGCCGTTCTCGGGCAGTCCGCGCGCGCTCGCCGCCCGGCTCGTCCCCCTGACACAACCGAACGACGCGCCGCTCGGCGACAGCGCGTGGCGGCTGTTCGAGGGAAGCGGCTGGGCGATCGTCTCTGCCTCGCCCGAGCTCTTTCTCTCGAGGAGCGGGGACGTGCTCCGTACGCGGCCCATCAAGGGAACCAGGCCCCTCGGTGGCCGCGAGGAGCTCCTCGCGTCTGCAAAGGACGCCGCCGAGCACGTCATGATCGTCGACCTAGAGCGCAACGACCTCTCGCGCGTCTGCCTGCCGGGCACCGTCCGCTGGCCGGAGCTCATGCTCGCCGAGCCGCTTGCCGGCGTCGAGCACCTCGTCTCGACCGTCGAGGGCGACGTGCGGCCGGACGCGAGCCTCGCTGAGGTCCTCGGTGCGCTCTTCCCGGGCGGCTCCGTCACGGGGGCGCCGAAGATCGCGGCCGTCGACCTCATCGCGGCGCTCGAGCCGGTGGGGCGCGGGGCATCGATGGGCGCGCTCGGCCGCGTCCACGGAAACGGCGACCTCGAGCTTGCGCTGACGATCCGCACCTTCGCGGTCGCCGACGGGCTGATCCACCTCTGGGTGGGTGGCGGGATCGTCTGGGACTCCGACCCACTCGAGGAGGTGGCCGAGTCGCTCGTCAAGGCGGCGCCGCTCCTGGACGCGATCGGCGCGCCGCTCGAGCCGTCTCCCGCAGCCATGGGAGCCCTGCGGCGATGAGCGAGCTGCCGCTCGCGGCGGCAGTGTCGGGACTCGGCGTCGTCCATCCCGCGCGTGCGGTGATCGCCGCGACCGACGAGGGCTTCACGCGCGGACGCGCGGCGTTCGAGACGCTCCGGGTCTACGGCGGACGCCCGTTCCGGCTCGAGGAGCACCTCGCGCGGCTCGCGGGGTCGGCCGAGCGGCTCGCACTGCCCGAGCCCGACCGCGGGGCTCTGCGGGCGCTCGTCCACGACGCGCTCGAGGCCGCCGGTGTCGGTGACGTCGGCCTGCGCATCTACTGGACACCGGGCGCGCCCGGCGCCGGACCGACCGCGATCGTGCTCGTCTCGCCGATCCCGGGGTGGATCGAGGAGGCGCGGGCTCGTGGCCAGCGGCTCGTCTCGCTCGTGTTCCCCGGCCGCGCGGCTCCGTGGCTCCTCCCGGGCACGAAGTCGGTGAGCTACGCGACCCACGTCGCGGCGGAGGCCGAGGCGCGGCGCCGGGGCGCCGACGATGCCGTCCTGGTCGACCTGGACGGCACGGTGCTCGAGGGTACGGTGACGAACATCTGGTGGCGCGAGGGCGACACGCTTGTCACGCCGGAGCTCGAGCTCGGCATCCTCGCGGGCGAGACGCGCGCGGCGCTCCTCGGGCTGGCGGCGGAGGAGGGCTTCGGCGTCGAGACCGGAGCGTTCCCGCTCGACCGGCTGCTCGAGGCGGAAGAGGTCTTTACGTCCTCGTCGGTCCGCGAGGTGATGCCCGTCGTCTCGGTCGACGGGCATGCCTACGACAGCCGCCGTGCGGCCCAGTCGATGCTGCGCGCCCTCCGGCGCCTCGCCGCGGGCTGACGCGCATCCCTGTGCGGCTCGAGCGCACCTCCTCGCTACCCTCCCGACATGGAGAAGCTGCGCCTCGGCGGGATGGCCCTTCAGAACGGCGTCCTCGTCCACGGGCCGCGCACCTGGGGCGCCGCCGTACGGCTGCCGGACGGCACGATCAAGACCGCCTCGGGGCCGAAGCCGCGACTCGGCGTCGGCGACGCGGTGCCTTTGGTGCGCGGCGCGATGCGGCTGGCGGAGGCGTTCGCGGTGCTGCCGGCGATGAAGCGCGGGCTGCCCGAGGCGCGCCTGCCCTTCGAGCGCCCGGCCGTCGCGGTCGCCCTCGTCGCCGCGTCCACGAGCGCGAGCCTCGTGCGGCGCTCGTCGCTGCCCCTCGTGCCGCGCGAGGCGGCCGTCGTGATGGCGTCGCTCGCCCCGGCGTTGATCGCGCTGCGCGGTGAGGAGCTGACCGCCTATCACGGCGCCGAGCACGTCTCGATCGGGACATACGAGACGGGCGAGCGGGCGTCGAAGGAGCACGAGCGCTGTGGGTCGCACCTCGTCGGCCCGCTCACGATCGCAACCGCGCTCGCCGGTGCCGCCGCGGAGCTCGCTCCGGCAAGGCACCGCACGGCGGCACGCCTCGTCGGGGCTGTCGGAGCTATGGGCGCCGCAGTCGAGATCTTCGGCTGGATGGCACGGAACCCGGAGAGGCGCCTCTCGCGCGCCCTCGCCCGCCCCGGGACCGAGCTCCAGCGCCGGCTTTCGACGAGCGAGCCGAGCGAGGCACAGCTCGAGGTTGCCGAGGCCGCCCTGCGGACGGTGCTCGCGGCCGAGCAAGCGGCGTCGTGACGTCGGCGCCCACGCGACCCCGGCGGGAGCGGCTCGACCCGACGATCTTCGACCTCCCGGTCGAGAAGATGCGCGACGGCTACTACAGCGACGCGTACTTCAACCACACGCGCTCGGCGCTGCTGTACGACGGTCGCCGCCCGCGGGTCGTGATGCAGGTCTTCCAGCGGAAGCACGCGATGCTCGGCGGGCTCGACGAGGCGCTCGCGATCCTCGAGCTCTGCTCGCACGACTGGCCCGGCCTGACCGTCCACGCGCTCCGAGACGGCGATCGCGTCGAACCGTGGGAGACCGTGATGACGATCGAGGGCGACTACACGACGTTCGCGCACCTGGAGACCGTCGTGCTCGGCACGTTGGCACGGCGGACGCTCATCGCGAGCAACACGGCACGCGTCGTCGAGGCGGCGAACGGCAAGCCGATCATCTTCATGCCCGCGCGCCACGACCACCACCGCGTGCAGACGGGGGACGGCTACGCTGCGTACGTCGCGGGAGCAGTGCTCGGAGCGGAGGTCGGGGTGACCTCCGAC
>DASSBI010000320.1:0-2273 GCA_035698965.1 Gaiella sp.
CGTGGGTGTTTCGGCCACGCATAGGCTCTGGCCGTGCGCGACACGCCACCGGTTCTCTGGAGGCCCGACGAGCCTCGCGTCGAGCGTGCCGCGATCACGCGGTACGCCCACTGGCTCGCGGAGACGCGCGGCGTCGAGACACGTGGCTACGACGAGCTGTGGCGCTGGTCGGTGACGGACATCGGGGCCTTCTGGGCGTCGGTCTGGGAGCTCTTCGACGTGCAGGCCTCGGAGCCGTACGAGCGCGTGCTCGGCTCGCGCGCGATGCCGGGCGCGGAGTGGTTCCCCGGTGCGCGCCTGAACTACGCGGAGCACGTCTTCCGGCGACGCTCCCCGCACGCCGTCGCTCTAAGGCACGCCTCCGAGCTCCGTCCCCTCGCCGAGACGACCTGGGGCGACCTCCACGAGCAGACGCGGCGCTTCGCGGCAGCGCTTCGCGGATCGGGGGTCGGCGCGGGTGACCGGGTCGTCGGCTACCTGCCGAACATCGTCGAGGCGATCGTCGCGTTCCATGCATGCGCCAGCCTGGGCGCGACCTGGTCGAGCTGCTCGCCCGATTTCGGGCTCCGGAGCGTCGTCGATCGGTTCGCCCAGATCGAGCCGCGTGTCCTGCTCACGGTCGACGGCTACCGCTACGGCGGCCGAGACCACCACAGGCTCGACGTGGTGCGGGCGCTCCAGCAGGCGATGCCCTCGGTCGAGCGGACGATCGTGCTCGGCTATCTCGACCCGGAGCCATCACTCACCGGCCTCCAGCGCGCCACGTGCTGGAGCGATTTCGTCGCAGAGGGCGACGACGAGCCGCTCTCGTTCGCACAGGTGCAATTCGACCACCCGCTGTGGGTGCTCTACAGCTCCGGCACCACCGGCCTGCCCAAGGCGATCGTGCACGGGCACGGCGGGATCCTGCTCGAGCTCTCGAAGCAGCTCACCTTCCACGCCGACGTGCAGGAAGGCGACCGCCTCTTCTGGTTCACGACGACCGGCTGGATGATGTGGAACTTCCTGAACGGAGGGCTGCTCACGCAGGGATCGATCGTGCTCTACGACGGCAACCCGGGCCATCCGGATCTCGGCACGCTGTGGGATCTCGCCGAACGGGCAGGCGTCACGTGCTTCGGCACGTCGGCAAGCTTCATCGCCGCCTGCATGAAGGACGGAATCGCGCCACGCGAAGGCCGCGATCTCTCCCGGCTCGAGGCGGTCGGCTCGACCGGCTCGCCGCTGTCGCCCGAAGGCTTCGACTGGGTCTACGACCGTCTCGGCCCGGACGTGTGGTTGTTCTCGACGTCGGGCGGAACCGACCTCTGCACCGCCTTCGTGGGCGGCGTGCCGACGCTTCCCGTCTATCGTGGCGAGCTGCAGGCGCGCGCGCTCGGCGCGAAGGTCGAGGCGTGGAGCGCGGACGGACGGCCTGTCATCGGTGAGGTCGGCGAGCTCGTGATCACCGAGCCGATGCCGTCGATGCCGATCAGGCTCTGGGGAGACCCGGACAACGCGCGGTACCGGGCGAGCTACTTCGAGACGTTTCCCGGTGTGTGGCGCCACGGCGACTGGATCGAGATCACCGACCGCGGCACCGCGATCATCACCGGTCGCTCGGACGCGACGATCAACCGCGGCGGCATCCGGATGGGGACCGCGGAGATCTATCGCGCTGTGCTCGCGCTCGACGAGGTCGTCGACGCGCTCGTCGTCGACCTCCCGCGCGAGGGGACGCAGGGATACATGCCGCTCTTCGTCGTGCTCCGACCCGACGTCGAGCTTGACGACGACCTGGTCGCGCGGATCAGGACGAGAGTCCGGGAGGACTGCTCTCCACGGCACGTCCCCGACGAGATCCGCACGGTGCAGTCGGTGCCGCGAACGCTGTCGGGGAAAGTGCTCGAGGTCCCGGTCAAGCGCATCCTGTCGGGCGAGCCGGCCGACCGGGCGTTGAGCCGCGACTCGCTCGCCGACCCGGACGCGCTGCGACCCTTCGAGGAGCTTGCAGCCGCCTGGAAGCGGTAAGGGGACTGGCACCGCCAGGTGCCTGTCCCCTGCGACGCGTTGCCTCACGGTGAACGTGACGCGTTGCCGTCACTGGGGTCAGGCACCCTGCGGGTGCCAGACCCCGGACCACCCCAACAGCTCCTCGAGCCTACGGTTCGGCTCGGCGAACGACCGGGCGAGCGCGACGCGGGTCTCAGCACGCATGGGCTCGTAGTCACGGTCGAAGACGCGCGGGTACTCCTCGAGCTCGTGCGGGGCGGCGCCGAGGAACGCGAGGATCG
>DASSBI010000321.1:0-2343 GCA_035698965.1 Gaiella sp.
GGCGCTCGCGCGCGAGGACACGGCCGAGGCGCTCGTCGTGGAGGCGCTCGAGCAGGTCGAGATCCTGGAGCGGCTCGACTACCGCGACTTCAAGATCTCGGTCAAGGCCTCACACGTGCCGACGATGATCCGCGCGTACCGGATGCTGTCCGACAAGGTGCCCTACCCGCTCCACCTCGGCGTCACCGAGGCGGGAACCCCGTTCGCCGGGTCGATCAAGAGCGCCGTCGGCATGGGGGCGCTTCTGATGGACGGCATCGGCGACACGCTGCGCGTCTCGCTCACCGCCGACCCCGTCAGAGAGGTCGAGGTCGCCTGGGAGATCCTGAAGGCGCTCGGGCTGCGCGAGCGCGGACCGGTGATGATCGCGTGCCCGTCGTGCGGGCGCGACAACGTCGGGGTCGAAAGCCTCGCGGTCGTTGTCGAGGACCGTCTGCGCGCCTACCCGCAGGCGTTCGAGGTAGCGGTGATGGGCTGCGCCGTGAACGGGCCGGGCGAGGCCGGCGACGCGGACTTCGGGATCGCCGGTGGCCGCGACGTCGGCTTCGTGTACGCCCACGGACGGGTGCTGAAGAAGGTCTCGTCCGACATCCTGATCGACGAGCTGTTCCACGAGATCGACCGGTGGATCGAGGCCGGGATGCCGCGCCCGAAGCGGCTCAAGCTGGCCAAACCAGCGGCGCTCGCGATGGCAGAGGCGAGCCTCATCCCGCTGGGCACCGCTGCATCCGACTGAGCGGGAGTTCAGCTTCCGCCCGGCCGGGCCGATACGGTTTGGGCATGCCGCGGCGCGCCCTTCCGATCGCCTGCCTGCTCACCGTTCTGGCGCTGGCCACGGGTTGCGCGGGCGCGAAGCCCACTGCCTCGTCGATCCCCGAGTCGGCGTCGCTCGCCCCCGCGGACGCGCTCGCGTACGCGACGGTAACGACGGACGAGGGCTCGGATCAGTGGGAGAACGCTGCAAGCCTCCTCGAGCGGATCCCCGGTGCGAAGAACGGCGTCTCGGGCTCGATCGGCTCGGCCCTCGGCGAGCAGGGCGTCGACTGGTCGAACGACGTCCGGCCCGCGATCGGAGCCGAGCTCGTCCTCGTCGCGACCGCGGACAAGGAACCGATCGTGCTCGTGCAGCCCACCGACGAGGCGAAGCTCGACGCGCTGCTCGCGAAGGGCGACACGACCTACGTCCGCGGCGAGGTGGACGGGTGGCAGGCGCTGGCGCAGAGCCAGGCCGCGCTCGACGCCTATCGCGCGGCGCTCGACAAGGGCACGCTCGACGACGTCGATGCGTTCACGCAGGGGTTCGGGGCGCTTCCCTCCGAGGCGCTCGCCCGGGCCTGGGTGGACACGGCGCGGCTCTCGAAGGACCTGGGCCAACTCGTGGAGCAGGCCTCGACGGAGGTCGACCTGGGGCTCGACTGGCTTGCCGCCGCCGTCTCGGCGGAGGACGACGGCGTCCTGCTCACGCTCGGGATGCGAATGCCGGGCGGCGGCGACACGCGCTACGAGCCGGAGCTCTTCGACCGGGTGCCGGCGGACGCGGTCGCCGCGATGTCGTTCGGCGGCACGCAGAAGCTCCTCGATCGTGTGCAGGGGAACGTGGACCTCGACAAGGTCTCCGGAACGATCGAGAGCATCACCGGCGTCTCGCTGAAGGGCCTCACCGACGCCCTGAGCGGCGAGGGCGCGCTGTACGTCCGCCCGAGCGGCGAGAAAATGCCCGAGGTGACGCTCGTCCTGCGCCCGCCCGACGCCGCGAAGACGTGGGAGACGCTCGACGGCCTCGCACGGAAGCTCGCCCAACAGGCCAACACGACGGTCACGGTACGGACAGAGGACGGCACCGCCGTGCGTCGCGTCAGGACCGACCAGGCAACGATCTCGTACGCGCGGCTCGACGACGACACGATCATCGCGACGACCGGAGACGCGGGGATCCGGACCTTCCTCGCGGACGGCCCGAAGCTTGCCGACAGCGATGCGTACAAGCGTGCCGCAGACGCGGTCGACATGGGGGAGAAGACGCAGGGCTTCGTCTACATCGACATCGACGGAGTGGTTCCGCTGGCCGAGCAGGCCGGCGGATCGCTGCCGCCCGACGCGAAGGACGCGGTCGCGGCGATCGACTCGTTCATCCTCCAGTCGAACGGCGACGGGGACGTCACGAAGGTCAGCGGCTTCGTCCGGCTCAACGACTGAGCCGCGCATCCTGTCGTCTAGATTGTCGCGGATGGTGCAGCGGCAGTCGACGCTCTTCCTCCCGACCCTGCGGGAGGACCCCGCAGACGCGGAGGCCGTCTCGCACAAGCTGCTCGTCCGGGCGGGCCTGATCCGACAGGTCGGCGC
>DASSBI010000322.1:0-4617 GCA_035698965.1 Gaiella sp.
GCGGTGGCGGCCCGACACGGTGTTCTCTGCCGCCGCGGAGGCGTACGGCGAGCTCCGTCGCGAGCTCGGCCTCGAGCCGCAGGCGCGTGTCGCGATCCTCACCGCCTCGGGGTCGATCCCGTCGGACCGCGCGGTGCTCGAAGACGCGCCGCTCGTCCTGACGACGCACGCGGGCGCCGAGCGCCTGGCCGGCACGCTTCCCGCCGGCGTCGAGGTCGTCGCGCTCCCGGGCGACGCCGAGGTCGACATCCGGTCGGCCGTCGAGCTCCTACACGAGCGCGGCCACCGCCGCATCCTCAGCGAGGCCGGACCGCACGTCTTCGGCTCGCTCGTCGAAGCCGGTCTCGTGGACGAGCTGTTCCTCACGGTGTCGCCGCTCCTTGCCGGGCGTCCGCCTTCCGGGGCCTTCGCGCTCGTCGAGGGCGCCGCGCTGCTCCCCGAGCACGTGCAGCCCGCCCGTCTCCGGTCGGCGCGGGCGCACGGAAGCCACCTGTTCCTGCAGTACGCCCTCAGACCTTGACGACGCGCAGGCGTGGGTGGCCGCTCGCGATCCGGTCGTAGTCGTCGTCCGCGGCGGCGAGCACGCCGAGCTGGAGCCCACCCATCGTGGCGACCGCAACCCGGTCAGGCAGCTCGCCGAGCGGCCGGCCGGCCTCGCGGGCGATGAAGACCGACGCGTCGAGGGGCCCCGCGCCGGGGCCGCTCAAAGCTCGTCGAGGGTCTGACCGGCGAGATCGTCGAGGTCGGCCGTGAGGCCGGCATCCGTTGCCGACGGTCTACTTGAGCAGCAGCTTCGCGAGCCGACGGTCGGCGAGGTAGAGGAACACGGCCGTCAGGCCGACGAGGTAGGCGATGTCGACGAGCACGAGCCACGTCACGTCGCCGAGCGTGAAGGCGCGCAGCAGCTCGACGCCGTGGTAGAGCGGGGTCAGGGGAAGCAGCCAGCGGACGATGTCCGGGTAGGTGTCCGCGGGGACGAACGTCGCCGAGAAGAGGAACATCGGCAGCGTGCAGAGCTCGATGAAGGCGAAGTCGGCCCACGAGCGCATCAGCGTGATCCCGTACACCGCGGGGGCCGCGAAGGCCGCCGACACGAGCAGCGCGCCGGGGATCGCGAGCACCGCCCAGGGCGAGTCGAGGAGTCCCATCGCGAGCATCACCGTGACGAAGCCGAACGAGTAGACGGCGCCGCGGATCAGCGTGTACGTGAGCTCGCCGAGCGCGACGTCGCGGACGGTCATGGGCGTGGCGAGCACGCCGTCGTACGTCTTCGCGTACTTCAGCTTGAAGAACACGTTGCCCGACTCGTAGACGGCGCCGTTCATCGCCGAGGCCGCGAGCAGGGCAGGCCCCACGAACTCGCGGTAGCCGACGGCCTGCCCGTTCACGTCGACCGTGCCGACGAGCGCGCCGACCCCGACGCCCATCGCGAAGAGGTAGAAGAGCGGCTCGAAGAAGCCCGAGACGAACACGAGCCAGGCGCCGCGGGAGCTGGCGATGTTCCGCTCGACGAGGCGCCACGAGCGAGGCGCGTGGAGCCGCGGGAAGATGCGGAGCGTCGTCTCGAGGGTGCTCATCGCCGGAGCTTCTCCCGCTGGGCGCGCACGGTCAGGGCGCTTCCGACGGCGGTCAGCGCGAGGAGGTACGCCACGTGGACGGCGGTGAGCAGCGGATCGACGTCGTCGGTGGCGAGGCTGCGGCACAGCGCGACGCCGTGCCAGAGCGGCGTCGCCCAGGCGAGCGCCTCGAGCAGGAGGGGCAGCTGCGAGATCGGGAAGAACGTGCCCGAGAAGAGGAAGAGCGGGACGAGCCCGAAGCGGAAGATCGCCGCGAGCCACTCGTCGCCCTCGACGCTCGACGTGATCGCCGCGAGGACGGAGCCGAACGCGAGACCGCAGAGCAGCGCCGCGAACGG
This sequence comes from Gaiella sp., assembly GCA_035698965.1. GTDB lineage: Bacteria > Actinomycetota > Thermoleophilia > Gaiellales > Gaiellaceae > Gaiella. The sequence continues at coordinate 1,916 of DASSBI010000322.1, forward strand.
CGCGAGGACGGCGAGCGGAGACACGAACGCCCCGCCGATCGCCGCGACGACGGCGAAGATCGTCACTGCGACGATCACCCGCACGCCGCACCACGCGAGGATCCCCGCGACGAGCTCGCCGACGCGGATCGGGGTCGAGACGGCGGCGTGGTACGTCTTGAGCCACTTGAGGCCGGCCCTGACCGGGAATGTCGTGACGCTCGCCGCGGTCTGCATCGCCGTCGTGGCGAGCAGGGCGGGCGCGACGAACTGCAGGTAGCTGAGACCGCCGAGGTCGGGGTTCGACTTGTCGATCAGGCTCCCCAGCAGGACGCCGATCGAGACGAGAAAGAAGATGGGGTTGAGGAACGAGGTCGTGATCGACCCGCGCCAGAGCCGGCGGAACGAGTGTGCCTGCCAGCCGACGACCGCGACCGTTCGCCGGACGGAGTCCATCAGTCGATCAGGCTCCGACCCGTGAGCCGGAGGAAGACGTCCTCGAGCGTCGAGCGTCGCACGAGAACGGTCTCGGGGGCGAGCCCGCGCGCGTGCACCTCGTCCACCACCGCGTCGCCGTCGTCGGTGCCGATCACGACGCGGTCCTGCAGCACTTCGACGTGGTCGGCGAGCCCGTCGAGCGACGGCCCACCGTTCCGGTCCCCGAGCCGGAGCTCGACGACCTCGCGCTCGACATAGCGCTCGATCAGGTCGCGCGGCGATCCCTCGGCCACGATCTTCGCGCGGTCCATCACGACCAGCCGGTCGCAGAGCTGCTCGGCCTCGTCCATGTAGTGCGTCGTCAGGACGAGCGTCACACCGCGCTGCTTGAGCCGGTAGAGGCGGTCCCAGAGCGCATGACGCGCCTGCGGATCGAGGCCGGTGGTCGGCTCGTCGAGAAGCATCAGCTCCGGCTCGTTGATGAGGGCCCGCGCGATGGTCAGCCGGCGCTTCATCCCGCCCGAGAGCGAGTCGACGCGTGACTCGCGCCGGTCCGCCAGCTGGACGAACTCGAGCAGCTCGTCGGTGCGACGGCGGATCTCGTCTCGTGGGAGGCCGAAGAAGCGGCCGTAGACATGGAGGTTCTCGCCGACGTCGAGCTCGAGGTCCAGGTTGTCGTCCTGCGGCACGACGCCGAGGCGCGAGCGAATCTCGGGGCCGTCCCGCTCGGGATCGCGTCCGAGGACGCGCAGCGTGCCGCCGCTCGCGGGCGAGACGGCCCCGATCATCCGCATGGTGGAGCTCTTGCCGGCGCCGTTCGGGCCGAGGAACCCGAATGTCTCCCCGCGCTCGACGGTGAAGTCGATGCCGTCCACCGCGACGAACTCGCCGTACCGCTTCGTGAGGTCGCGCGCCTCGATCAGGGGTGCATCCGACATGACCGGGTCACGCTACAAAAACGCCGAACCCCGCGACTCCGAAGAGCTACGGGGTTCGACGAGGACGATCCTCGCACGCCTCACCGGGCCTGTCAAGCGGTCAGGGGACTGGCACAGGGGACTGGCACCCGGAGGGTGCCTGTCCCCAGCGACGCTTGGCGGTGCCGCCGCGCTGTTCCCAACTCAGCGGGGCACTGGGGTCAGGCACCTGCGGTGCCAGACCCCTCAGGACCCATGGCGAGGGGCAGCTCGGCGCGGATGCGCGTGCCCTCGCCGCGCGGGCTGTGCACGTCGAACGTGCCGTCGAGCGCCTCGACGCGGTCGCGGAGGCCACCGAGACCCGAGCCGTCCCCCGGCGAAGCGCCCCCGCAGCCGTCGTCCGTCACCTCGATCACGAGCACGTCCTCCCGCGGAGCGACGCGGACGGTCGCCGACGCGGCACGTGCGTACTTGAGCGTGTTCGTGAGGGATTCGGCGACCACGAAGTAGGCAGCGCTCTCGACGAGCGGATGCCACCGCGTGACGTCGTCGATGGTGATCACCGTCACCGAGATCGGCGCACGGCCGGCAAGCGCGCGCACGGCGGGCCCGAGGCCCTGGAGGCTCAGGATCTGCGGATGGAGCCCTCGCGCGAGCTCGCGCAGCTCTTCGTGGGCCGTCGTCAGCTCGACCAGCGCTCGCTCGAGGTGCTCCTCGGCTTTCCCCGGGTCGGTGTGGAGCGCCCGGGCGGCGAGGTGGATCGAGTGCGTGACGGTGACGAGGTTCTGCTGGGCACCGTCGTGGAGATTCCGCTCGAGCCGCTTTCGCTCCGCGTCGCCGGCCGAGACGATGCGCGCCCGCGAGCGCCTGATCTCCTCCTCGGCCTGCTTACGGGCCGTCACGTCGAGCCCGCACAGGAGGTAGCGGAGCGCGCCCTCGGCGTCGTGGACGATCGTCGCCGTCCAGTCGACGACGAGGCGCTCGCCGTCCGGGCCGACATGCTCGTACTCGACGGTGCCGGGTGGCTCGCCTTCGCGCATCCGCACGAAGTCTTCCCTCGCTCGCGGAACGTCCTCGTCGGCGATGAAGAGCTTCCAGAACGGGCGGCCGAGCCACGCCTCCTCGGGTATCCCGGCCGCCCGCTCGAGCGCGCGGTTCACGCCCAGGAGCGTGCCCTCGTCATCGACGAGCGCGAGGAAGCTGGGCGTCGAGCGGACGACGGCGCGACTGAAGTCGCGCTCGCGCTCCAGGAAACGCTGCTGGCGCGTCCGTTCGGTGAAGTCGCGGACGATGAGCACGAACTCGTCGGGCCCGCAGGCGACGACACGGCCCTCGTAGTCGCGCTCCTCCGCGCGAAGCTCCATCGAG
>DASSBI010000323.1:0-5660 GCA_035698965.1 Gaiella sp.
GCGCGGGTGCCCCTTCGTCTACGCCTACGAGGCATGGGGTCACACCTTCATGGGATGCCTCCACAAGGTGTTCGACGTCGAGATCGACGTGGACGTGCTCAGTGAGCTCGAGGGGCGTCGCGACGGGTTCGGCGCGGTGAAGGCGCGGAGAAGCCCGCTGCCCATGTGCCACTCCGAGATCTCGGCCTGTTACGAGCATCGCCTCGACGAGCTCGGCTGCCGGAACCCCGAGTTCCACGAGCTCCCGCTCGGGCGGCCGAGCTTCCGCGTGTTCGCGCACGTCGCGGACTGAGATCGGGGAGTGGCGCCGAAGGGTGCGTGTCCCAGTCACGCGTGGACGCCCAGAGCCGTGGGCGAGGCCGCAGCCGCGCTGGGGTCAGGCATCTGACGGTGCCAGACCCCTGGAGTGCAGTGCCGCGAGCAGGGTGAGCTCGCCGACGTAGCTCCCGTCCGCGCCGGGAGTCTCGAGGATCGCCGGGATCTCCTGGAACGCCGGGTGAGCGAGGAACGTCGCCATGCCGCCGCCTATCGTGCCCTCGCCGAGGGCCGCGTGGCGATCGCGGTTCGATCCGAGGCCGACCTCGGCGTCGTTGACGTGCAGGCAGCGCAGCCGGTCGAGGCCGACGCTGGCGTCGAGCTCTCGGAGTGCAGCGTCGAGCGTGTCGGGATCGGTCACGTCGATCCCAGAGACCCACCAGTGGCAAGAGTCGAGGCAGATCCCGAGGCGCGGGTGGCCGTCCAGCTGCTCGACGATCTCGGCCAGCTCGTCGACCGAGCGTCCGATCGTCCCACCGGCTCCGGCGGAGTTCTCCAGCACCAGCCAGAGCCGGTCGTCGGTCAGCTCGAGCAGCTCGCGAAGTGCCGGCACGACGAGCGCGAGACCGGCCTCGAGACCGGCGCCGAGGTGCGAGCCGACGTGGAAGACCACCCCCTCCGCGCCGATCGCGGTTGCGGTATCGAGCGATGCGCGCATCGCCGCCACCGACTTGGCGTGGATCTCGGGATCGGGGCTTGCGAGGTTGACGAGGTACAGCGCGTGGCAGACGACGTACTCGATCCCTGCCTCCTCCCGGCGGGCCCGAAACCGCTCCACCTGCTCGTCGGCGTGTGCGGTCGGCTTCCACATCCGGGGGCTCTGCGTGAAGATCTGGACGGCGGCGCAGCCGAGCTCCTCTGCGCGATCGATCGCGTTCGAGATGCCTCCGGCTGAGGAGACGTGGGCGCCGTACAGCACGAGGCAACGCTACCGAGGTGGCTCGCGCGCCCGCCCGGGGCGGACAGGTGCCGTGCGCGACTAGCCTGCCGCCGTGGCGATGCCGCTCAGCCAACGCCTCGGCGCCCTGCAGGAGCGCGACTTCCGACTGCTCTTCGCCGGGACGACGATCACGACGATCGGCGACCGGCTTGCGAGTATCGCGCTCGCGTTCGCGGTCCTCGACATGGCCTCGGCCACGGCGCTCGGGATCGTCTTCGCCGTCCGGCAGGGCGTTCAGGCGCTCGTCGTCGTCGGCGGGGGGGTGCTGTCCGACCGGATCCCGCGGAACCTCGTCCTCGTCGGCGCCTCGCTCGTGCAGGGCACCGCCCAGGCGGCGACGGCCGCCTGCGTCCTCACCGGGACGGGCGGGGTCGGGGCGATCGTCGGGCTCCAGGCCGTCTACGGCATCGGGCTCGGGCTCGTGCTGCCCGCAGAGGTCGGTCTCGTCCCGCAGACCGTGAGTCCGGCCCGGCTCCAGCAGGCGAACGCCCTCCAGGGGCTGTCGCGGAACATGATCGGCGTGCTCGGGCCGGCGGTCGGGGGCGTGGTCGTCGTGGCCTCGAGCCCGGGGATCGCCCTGGCGATCGATGCGGTCAGCTTCCTCGTTTGCGCCGACTTGCTGCGCCGCATCCGCGTCGCGCCGCGCGACAGCGCAGGCTCGCACGACTTCGTCCACGAGCTCCGGGAGGGGTGGCAGGAGTTCACCTCGAGGACGTGGCTCTGGGCCTCGGTGCTCCTGTTCGGGATCGGGAACCTCGCCTTCGCCGGGTGGATCGTCCTCGGGCCTGCGATCGCCGACGAGCGGCTCGGCGGCGCGGGGCCGTGGGCGGTGATCCTGACTGCGGGCGGTGTCGGGGCCGTGGTCGGCGGCATCCTCGCAATGCGAATCAGGCCCCGCCGTCCGCTGGTCGTCTGCGTCCTCGCCGCGACGTTGATCTCCCTGCAGACGCTCGCCCTCGCCCTGAGCGCGCCGACCCCGCTGATCGCCGCCGCGTCGTTCGTCGGCGGCATCGGGATCGCCGTGCACCTGACGCTCTGGTTCACGGTCTTCCAGCAGCAGGTGCCGGAGCACGCGCAGTCGCGGGTCGCTTCGTACGACACGCTCGGGTCGTTCGTCCTGATGCCGGTCGGCATGGCGCTCGTCGGCCCGCTCGCCGACGCGATCGGCATCGTCGAGACGCTCTGGATCGCGCTCGTCGTGATGTGGGCGTCGTGGGCGGCGATTCTGCTCCTGCCGTCCGTGTGGGCAATCCGGCGGTCGGCCGCGGTGCCGGCGCCGAGCCCCGCGTGACCCGGGATAGCATCCGAGCGCGATGAGCGTCCGCGTCCGCATGGCACCGTCCCCGACCGGGCTCCTCCACGTCGGCGGCGTGCACACGTTCCTCTTCAACTGGCTCTTCGCGCGAGGCCAGGCGGGCGAATGCCTGCTGCGGATCGAGAACACCGACACGAGCCGCGAGGTCGAGGAGGCGACCGAGCAGATCCAGCGCTCGCTCGCCTGGCTCGGCATCGACTGGGACGGGCCCGTCACGTTCCAGCTCGACGCGATGAGCCGCTGCCGCGAGCTCGCTGCACGCCTCGTCGCCGACGAGGCGGCCTACGAGGACGACGGCGCGATCCGCTTCCGGATGCCCGACGAGGGCGTCACCGGCTGGGACGACGCGGTCCGGGGACGCATCGAGTTCCCGAACGAGCAGCTCGAGGACGTCGTCATCGTGCGCTCCGACGGCCGCCCGACCTACAACTTCGCCTCGCCGGTCGAGGACATGGACGACGCGATCACGCACGTGATCCGCGGGGACGACCACATCTCGAACACGCCCAAGCAGCTCCGGATCCTCGAGGCGCTCGGCCACGAGCCGCCGGTGTACGCCCATGTGGCCAGCATCCTCGGCACCGATGGCAAGAAGCTCTCCAAGCGCCACGGCGCGGTCTCGGTGGAAGAGTTCCGGACGGCGGGGTACCTGCCGGAGGCCCTCGTGAACTTCCTCGCGCTGATCGGCTGGGCACCGGACGGCGAGACCACGATCCTCTCGCGCGACGAGATCGTCGAGCGGTTCACGCTCGAGGCGGTCAGCGCGAGCCCCGGCACCTTCGACTATGCGAAGCTCGACTGGATGAACGGCGTCTACCTCCGGGCGCTGCCGACCGAGGAGTACGCGGAACGCCTCGTCGAGTTCGTGCACGAGCACGGCGCCGACTGGCCCGACGACGGAATCCGTGCCGCGGCGCCGCTCGTCCAGGAGAAGATCGGTCGGCTCGGCGAGTTTCCCGATTTCGCCGCCTTCCTCTTCGAGGACGTCGTACCTTCGGCCGACGACCTCGACCCGCGCATCCTCCGCGCCGCGGACGAGGCCCTGGCGGGGACGGAGCCGTGGACGGCCGCCGCGATCGAGACGACGCTGAAGGAGCTCTGCGACGATCTCGGCGAGAAGCCGCGGACGGTGTACGCGCCGATCCGCGTCGCGATCACCGGCTCACGCGTCTCACCGGGCCTCTACGAGTCGCTCGAGCTGTTGGGGCGTGACACGTCGCTCGCCCGCCTACGGCGGGGCGCGGAGGTCGCGGCATGAGCACGCTCGATCCGCAGCCATTCCAGGAGCGGCTCGATACGTACCTCCAGGAGCGCTCCGAGGAGGCGCGGGCGGTGCGCGTGGGAGAGAAGGAGACGTCCGAGCAGGCAGCGATCGTCGCGCGCTACGCGGACATCTTCACCCGCGAGCAGCTCGAGACGCTGGCCGGGGCCGAAGCTGCGGCGAGCGGCGACGGCCGCGAGGAGATCGCCCGCCTGCGCCTCACCTGCCAGGAAGGCATTGCCGACCGCGAGCTCGCCGAGCGCGAGGATGCGCTCGAGAACGCGCTCCTCGCAGCCCGTGTCCCGTGGAACGGTGCGGAACTACCCCTCCGCTCGGCCCAGGCTCGTCTCGCCGTCGAGCCGGAGTACGCCGATCGCGACGCCCTCGGCGCCGCCGTGCTCGAGGTGTCGGCCTCGTTCAACGACGAGCGCCGCTCGCTCCTCGCCGCGAGGAACGAGCTGGAGGCCGACGTCACGGGTGTCGCCGACCCCGTTGCGCGCAACGAGGCGGAGAAGGGCGTGCCGCTTCGCCCGATTCTCGACGCGGTCGACCGGGCCCGGGTCGAGAGCACGCCCGCATTCACGCCGCTGCGGGAACGGTGGCTCGACCGGCTGCTCGGGCCGGACCGCGAGACCACGCCCGCCTCCGCGCACATGGCGTGGATCCGGCGCCTCTCGCCGCTCGAGGCGACGTACACGAAAGAGCGCAGCGTCCCGGTCTGCCTCGCGACCCTCGAGGCGCTCGGATTCGACCTCGACGCCGAGCAGGGCATCCGGCCCGATCTCGAGGACCGTCCGCAGAAGTCGCCGCGCGCCTGCGTGATCGCCGCCGACCCGCCTCGCGTCGTTCACCTGATCACGCGTGCGCAGGGCGGATTGCACGACTACGAGGCATTTCTCCACGAGGCAGGGCATGCGCTCCACTACGCCGGTTGCGACCCGACGCTGCCGCTCGCGTTTCGCCGCCTCGCGCGAGACCACGCCCTCACGGAGATCTACTCGTTCCTCCTCGATTCGATCTCGGGCGAGCCGGGCTGGCATGCCGAGCACTTCGGGCTCTCCGACGAGCAGGCGCGTGAGAACGCCGACGCCGCGCGGTTCTCGAACACCATTCTCTTCCGCCGTTACTCGGCAAAGCTCGGGTACGAGATGGACTTCTGGACCCGCTTCCCGAGCGACGGCGGCACACCGGAGGGGTACGAGGAGCGGCTCACGGCCGCAACGGGCGTCCGGTACCCGGCGGCGAACCATCTCGCCGACATGGACGCCGGCTTCTACTCGGCCGACTACCTTCGTGCCTGGATCCGCTCGGCCCAGCTGCGGGCGCACCTCCGCCGCGAGGTGGGGGAGGACTGGTGGCGCCGGCCCGAGACGGGCGCGCTCCTGCGCGGCCTCTTCCGCGAGGGCACGCGGCCGACGACGGAGCAGGTCGCAGAGCGGATCGGCTTCGACCCGCTCGACACCGCACCGCTCGTCGCAGAGCTCGACACCGCCTGAGCGCGTCGTCCGCCCGGCCCCAACCCGCACGCCGCAGCCGTCGTCTCAGTGTCTGACGCGGTCGGCGCCGGGCAAGACGGGTGCGCACCACACCCTTGCCTCCGCTGTCGATGCGCGCTATAAGACACCTGAATCGGGTCTCAGGTTCTAGATCCGAACACGTCCAATTGGAGGACCACATGCAGCGGTGGTACAAGCTCGTCGCGCTCGTCGTGGGGGTCGCGGTGCTGGCAGGAGCCGGCGCCACCACGCGGGCTGCGGACGCGGCTCCGAGCGCGTCTGCGCCGATCCAGGTCGGCATCGTCTACTCCCGGACGGGGCTTCTCGCCTCGT
>DASSBI010000324.1:0-3464 GCA_035698965.1 Gaiella sp.
TCCGTGACTCGATCGTTCGACGCCTCAGAGGGTGCCGCCGGCCGGGTCCCGGCGACAATGGGACCTTGGTCGTAGGCCCCCCGAACTCCCTATGAGGCACCCCGTCACCCAGTTCGCTCTCGCCGGGCTCGCCGTGCTGGCCGTGTTCGGAGCGGCGGCGGTGCTCGCGTTGCGCAGCCTCGGGAACGCCGAGGCCCTCCGCGACGCGCGGCAGTTCGCGACGCTGGCCGGCCAGGGCATCGTCGAGCCGACGGTGGCGCCGGGCCTCCTGCACGGCCGGCCGCAGGCGATCGCCGCGGTCGACCGGATGGTCCAGGAACGCGTGCTCGGCGAACGGGTTGTCCGCGTCAAGCTGTGGGCGCGCGACGGGCGGATCGTGTACTCGGACGAGCCGCGCCTCATCGGCACGCGGTTCCCGCTCGACGCGGACAAGCTGGACGTCCTGCGGACGGGCGCAACGAAGGCGTCGTTGAGCAACCTCTCGGGGCCCGAGAACAGCTTCGAGCGCGGACAGGGAGACCTGTACGAGGTCTATCTGCCGATCCGCGCGCCCGACGGCACGCCGCTCCTCTTCGAGACCTACCAGCGCCGAAGCGCGGTCGCGTCGACCGGGCGGCGCATCTGGATGCCGTTCGCCGCCCTGTTGCTCGGCAGCCTGCTGCTCCTCTGGCTCGTCCAGGTGCCGCTCGCGTGGCGGCTCGGCCGCCGCCTGCAGCGCACGCAGGCAGAACGCGAGGCGCTCCTCCTGCGCGCGGTCGAGGCATCCGACGACGAGCGGCGGCGGATCGCGGCCGACCTCCACGACGGCCCCGTCCAGGATCTCGCGGGCATCTCCTACTCGCTCAGCGCCGCAGCGCAGACGGAGAGCTCGGCCGCCACGCGATCCACGCTGGAACACACTGCCGCCGGCACGCGGGACGCGATGCGCCGGCTCCGCTCGCTCCTCGTCGAGATCCACCCTCCGAACCTTCGCGCGAGCGGGCTCGAGGCGGCGCTCGCCGATCTGCTCGCCCCCTTCCGAGCGCGCGGGGCGGAGACGGGGCTCAGGGTCGACGCGTCGCTCGGCCTCGACGAGGAGGTGGAGCGGATCGTCTACCGCGCGGCCGCCGAGGCGCTGCGCAACGTCGAGCGGCATGCCGGCGCGGACCGGATCGCCGTCTCCGTGGAGCGGGACGAAGCCTGCGTGCGGCTCGTGGTGGCCGACGACGGCGCTGGCTTCGGACCCGACGACCGCGAGCGACGTCGTGACGAGGGGCACGTCGGCCTGACGCTCCTCGAGGAGCTCGCCGCGCGGGTCGGCGGGCGACTCGATGTACGCTCGGCGCCCGGGGAAGGCACGACCTTCGAGCTGGAGCTGCCGCACGCATGATCCGACTGCTGATCGCGGACGACCACGCCGTCGTGCGCGAGGGCCTCGAGCGCCTCGTCGCGACGTTCGACGGCGTCGAGCTCGTCGGCGCGGCAACGAACGGGCAGGAGGCGGTCGAGCGCTGCCACACCTCCGAGCCCGACGTCGTCCTGATGGACCTCGAGATGCCCGTTCTGGACGGCATCGCCGCGACCCGGGCGATCGCCACGGCCCAGCCGGATGTCGCCGTCGTCGCCCTGACGTCGTTCTCCGACCGGGACCAGATCCTGCGGGCGCTCGACGCCGGCGCCGTCGGCTACCTCCTCAAGGACGCCGAGCCGGACGAGATCGCGAAGGCGGTGAGGGCCGCAGCGCGCGGCGAATCTCCGCTCGACCCGCGTGCAGCACGGGCACTCCTGAGCGCGCGCAGCTCCGGGTCACCGCTCGACGCGCTCTCCGAGCGCGAGCGCGAGGTCCTGCGTCTCGTCGTCCAGGGGCTTGCGAACAAGCTCATCGCGCGTGAGCTCTCAATCAGCGAGAAGACCGTCAAGACGCATCTGACGAGCGTCTTCCGAACGATCGGCGTCACCGACCGGACGCAGGCCGCGCTGTGGGCCGAGCGGAACGGGCTCGGCTCGGGGTCCTAGGACCGAAGTCCGATTGCGCGGTATCAGCTGCGACGGGCACGATCGACCCGTGGTGCGAACCCGGCATCTCCTCGTACTCGCGCTCGCGGCGCTCGCCGTCGTCGTCGCAGCGACTTCCGCAACGGCGCGCGCAGACGACGGCAACGACGTGCGCGTCACGCGCTCGTGCACGGCCGGGAGCGAGGTGCGCCTCCGTGTGCGCGAGCGGGACGACGATCTGCTGCGAGTTGACATCGACCTCCGCGCGACCCGTTCTGGCACGGCGTGGATCGTGACGATCGTCCACGAGCGCCGGCTCGCGCTTCGCATGACCCGGCGAACCGGCGCGGGGTCGCGCCTGCTCTCGATGCGTGTCGCGATCCCCGACTGGCCCGGCCGTGACACGGTCACCGTCCGCGCGCTCGGCCCGCGCGGCGAGGTCTGCCGGGCAGCGGCAACTCTCGCGGACGACGTCGATGACGACTGAGCCAGCCGCGGGCGCTCGGCGGCGACGCTCGCCTGGTGTCCGACTTAAAGTCGGACACCTGACGGGCTGCTACAGCCCGCGGGCCTTCTTACTCGACGCCTGTTGGCGCTTCGAAGCCGACAGCTCGACCTTCCGCAGACGGATCGACGCCGGCGTCACCTCGACGCACTCGTCGTCGCGGATGAACTCGAGCGCCTGCTCGAGCGAGAGCGGCCGCGGCGGGATGAGGCGAACGAGCTCCTCGGCGGTCGAGGAGCGGATGTTCGTCAGCTTCTTCTCCTTCGTGGCGTTCACGTCGAGGTCCTCGGCCCGCGCATTCTCGCCGACGACCATCCCCTCGTAGACCTCGACGCCCGGGCCGACGAACAGCGAGCCGCGCTCCTGGAGGTTGAGCAGCGCGAACGTCGTGGTGGGGCCGCGCCGGTCGGCGACGAGGCTGCCGCTCGGCCGCGTCCTGAGCTCGCCGTGCCACGGCTCGTAGCGGTCGAAGACGTGGTGGAGGATCCCCGTGCCGCGCGTCTCGGTGAGGAACTCCGTGCGGAACCCGATCAGGCCGCGCGCGGGCACCAGGTACTCCAGCCGCACCCAGCCCGTGCCATGGTTGACCATCTGCTCCATGCGCCCCTTGCGCAGCGCGAGCAGCTGCGTCAGCACGCCGACGTAGTCCTCCGGCGCGTCGATCGCGACACGCTCGACGGGCTCGTGCACCTTCCCGTCGACCTCGCGTGTCACGACCTCGGGCTTGCCGACCGTCAGCTCGAAGCCCTCGCGGCGCATCAGCTCGACGAGCACCGCGAGCTGGAGCTCCCCGCGGCCCTGCACCTCCCAGGCGTCCGGGCGCTCGGTAGTGACGACGCGCAGGGAGACGTTGCCGACGAGCTCCTGGTCGAGCCGCTGCCTCACCATCGGCGCCGTCAGCTTCGAGCCCTCGGTACCGGCGAGCGGCGACGAGTTGATGCCGATCGTCATCGAGAGGCTCGGCTCGTCGACGGCTACGACGGGA
>DASSBI010000325.1:0-8986 GCA_035698965.1 Gaiella sp.
GTCGTCGCCGATGATCGGGCAGCCGGCGTCCGCGAAGCGCTTCTGCCAGTAGGGCTCGCGCGCGATGAAGACGGGCATGCAGTTGACCATCGCGACGCCCGCCTCGAGGATCTGCTCCGCGTACCACTTCGTCGCCGCCTCTGAGCCGACGGGGAGGTAGTTGACGACGACGTCGGTGCCCGTGTCCTTCAAGATCTTCACGACGTCGTCGGTCGGGCCGGGCGCCTTCTCGACGACCTGGGCGAGGTACTTGCCGATCCCGTCGTGCGTCATCCCGCGCGAAACCGTGATCCCGGTCTTCGGGACGTCGGAGAACTTGATGGTGTCGTTCGGATGCGCCCAGATCGCGTCGGCGAGGTCGACGCCGACCTTGCCCTTGACGACGTCGAACGCGGCGGTGAATTCGATGTCCGAGATGTGGTACCCGCCGAGATCCACGTGCATCAGGCCGGGGACGGTGTCCTCCGCCTTCGCGTTCTTGTAGTACTCGACGCCCTGGAGGAGGGAGTTGGCGCAGTTGCCGACGCCGATGAGCGCGACGCGCACCTTGTCCTTCTGGCGCCCGCCGTTCTTGGAGCCGTTCGTGCTGGGCATGAGTTCCTTTCCCTTGCGATTGCTCTGTGCCGGGACGCCGAGCCCGTCGGCGAGCGCAGAGAGAATGACGTCGTTCGCGTTGGAGTCGAGACGCGACGCCTCCGCCTGGATCTCGTCTCTCAGCTCCGGCGACACCCGGAGCAGGAGGACGGGGCTCGATCCCGCGAGCACCCTGCGACGGCGCCCGGTCGGTGTGAAGGGAACGCCGAGTTCGTCGGAGAGGATCCCGACGGCGACGTCGTTGACGTTGGATTCGCGCCGGGCGGACTCCCGCACGAGCGCGCCCTTCAACGGGGCAGGCATTCTGACCAAGACCCCGGTGCGCTTGTGTGAAGTGCTAGCAGTCAAAGTGCTAGCACGCTAGCAGATCGCGTTCCTACGCGCGCCGCCGCTCGTTCACGGTGCAGCGCGCATCGGCGCCGAGCACCGAGCGCTGGCGCGCGTTCGCGTCGTTGTCCGCGGCGGCGGCGTACGGACCGGGCGGAGGCCCCTGCCACATGACGTCCGGCGTCACACCCGGGCCGATCACCGTCGCGCGGTGGCGCGTCCCGTTGCCGACGCCGCGACCGCCGTGCGCGTAGAAGCCGTAACGGAAGCCTCCTCCCGTCGCGTGGGTGAGGAAGCTGTTCTCACGCTGCCAGCCGGGCCCGTATGCCGACCCGAAGGTGTCGACGAAGTTATTCCGCCCATAGGTGTCGAGCGGGACACCGAACCGCGTCGAGGAAAAGCCATAGACCCCCTGCCCGCTATACGTCACGACGCGCACCTCGCCGCCCTCGCGCTGCAGCACGGCCTGATCGTGTGCAGTACCGACGGCGACTTTGCGAGGTACCCCGCCGTGCGGTGGGAGAACCCGCTCGCTCAGGACGCTTGAGCGGCGAGCTCGCGCAGCTGCCTCCGCACGAAGAGCATGCGCTGCACGACCGTGACCCAGGCCATCAGCGCGAGCAGGTAGATGGGCCACTGGAGCCAGCCCCACGGCGCAAGCCCGAGCCCGACCGAGACGATCACGACCCGCTCCAGCCGCGAGCCGAACCCGACGTCCCCGCGCAGGCCGAGCATCTCCGCCTTCGCCCGCGTGTAGCTGACGAGCATCGAGCCGATTACGGCGAGGAACGTCGCGACGAGCGCGACCTCGTTCCCGTCGCGCATGAAGACGAGCCCGATCGCGGTCAGCATCGCGGCCTCGCCGAGGCGATCGAACGTCGAGTCGAGGAACGCTCCGAAGACCGTTCCCTTCCCCGCGGCACGGGCCAACGCACCGTCGAGGATGTCCGCAATCGATCCCGCGACGAAGAGGACGCCGCCGAGCCAGAAGAAGAGGTACTCGTTCCGCTGCTCGAAGCCGACGAGCACCGCGCCCGCGACGCAGAGTGCGAGCCCGGCGATGGACAACATGTCGGGTGTCAGCTTCGTGCGCGCGACGCCCTGCATGGACCGCCGCAGGATCTCTCTCGCGGCCGCGGTGTATTCCTGCTTGACGCGATCGAGCTGCGAAACGGCGTCGGTGCCGGGCTCGAGGCCGGGACCGTCGCCCGCGTCGCTCACGCGCTGCCCGCGAGCACGCGTGGCAGGCGCTTGCGGAAGAGCAGGAGCGCGGTGAGCAACGCGATCGCGAACCCCGCCACGCAGTCGAGCCAGTAGTGGTTCCCGGTGCCCATCACCGCGAAGGACACCCACGCGGGCCATGCGAGCCACAACGCCCGGGCGAGCCACGAGCGGCAAACGGAGGCCATCACGACGCCGACGATGAGCGCGTCCATCGCGTGCAGGCTGGGCATCGCCGCGTATGGGTTCGCCGCGAAGGCGATCAGCCCGCTGTCGTGGTTCACCGATGCATAGTCCGCGAGCGTGTCGCTGAAGCCCCACTCGGGGAACATCCGGGGCGGCGCGGTCGGCATCAGCACGTACCCGATGAGGCCGATGACGTTTGCGCCGATGAGCCAGTTACGGAAGTCGGCGAATCTGTCGTGATGCCGGAAGTACACGTAGAGGAGCGTGAGGCCGACGACGGCGAACTGCGAGAGCCAGTAGGTGTACGACGTCGCGAAGATCAGGAGGCCCGAGCTCTGGACGAACCCCTGGATGGTCGGCTCGATCAGCGCGTGCAGGCGATTCTCCGCCTCGATCACGAGGGTGCCGTTCCAGAAGGCCTCGGCGACTTCTCGGTCCGCGGCGCCGCGCACCACCTGATAGACGGCGTAGAAGCCGAACCACACCGCGAACTGGAGGGCGAGATGCGCCCATCCACGCGGCAGCCAGCGTGCCTCCGCGTAGCTCGTCACTCCAGGACGATTCTAACCAGGCGGCCTGCTGGCCCGGTGCAGACCCGTCTGCGAGGATCCGTCCGACCGAGCAGGAGGGAGGGAATGGGCGATTTCACGATCAAGCATGACGACGAGCTCGAGCGGGACTACGGAAAGTGGGTGCTCGTGCGCCGCTCGCTCGGCGTGAGCACGTTCGGGATCAACGCGGTCGAGTTGCCGCCCGGCGACTCGATCCCCGAGCATGACGAGACAGGCCGCGACCAGGAGGAGCTGTTCCTCGTGCTGGAGGGCTCCCCGACGCTGGTCGTCGACGGCGCCGACCACCCGCTCCGCGAGGGCTCGTTCGCGCGCCTCGACCCCGATCGCGTGCGCACGGTGCGCAACGACGGCGAGGCCGTCGCGCGCGTCCTCATCGTCTCCGCCCCGGTGTCGAGCGGCTACGAGCCCCTGGACTGGGCTTGAACGTGGGGGAACCGGGGGTCCCCCACGTCGTCTACCCGCCTATGTAGGACATCTCGATTCGCGGGAGCTCAGAGGTCCGCTCGGTGCGGATCTCTGAGTAGCGGTCGGTGCGCCGTGTCCAGACGCCGGCGACAGCGTCGCGCAGGTCGTCGTCGCTCGCTCCGGAGCGGAGCAGCGCGCGCAGGTCTGTGCCGCGGAGCGCGAACAGGCACGTGTAGAGCTTTCCCTCCGCGGAGATCCGCGCCCTCGTGCAGTCGCCGCAGAACGGCTGGGAGACGGACGAGATGACCCCGATCTCCCCCGCTCCGTCGCGGTAGCGGTACCGCTGCGCGACCTCGCCCCGGTACGACGCCTCGACGGGCTCGAGCGGGAACACGGCGTCGACGCGCTCCACGATCTCGGCGGCCGGCACGACGTCGTCGAGACGCCACCCGTTCGTCGTGCCGACGTCCATGTACTCGATGAAGCGCAGCGTGTGCCCGGTGCCGCGGAAGTGCCGCGCCATGTCGACGACGCCCGCGTCGTTGATCCCGCGCTTCACGACCGCGTTGACCTTCACGGGGAGACCCACCGACGACGCAGCCGCGATCCCTTCGAGCACACGCTCGACCGGGAAGTCGACGTCGTTCATCGAGCGGAAAGTCGGGTCGTCGAGCGAGTCGAGGCTGACGTTGACCCGGCCGAGACCCGCGTCGCGGAGGGCCCGCGCCTTCCTGGCGAGGAGTGACGCGTTCGTCGTCAGCGTGACATCGAGGCCGTCGATCGTCGCCAGCCGCTCGACGAGTCGCTCGAGCTCGCGCCGCAGGAGCGGCTCGCCGCCGGTGAGGCGGATCTTCTCGACGCCGAGGGCGACGAACGTCCGCGCCACCCGCTCGAGCTCCTCGAACGTCAGCAGCTCCTTGCGGTCCATGAAGCGATAGCCCTGCCCGAAGACCGACTTGGGCATGCAGTACGAGCAGCGGAAGTTGCAGCGGTCGGTGACCGAGATGCGGAGGTCGCGCATCGGCCGGCCGAGCGTGTCGATGGGATGCATGCCTCAACGGTACTCGTCACGAAGTGCCATGTGCGCCACATGTGTTACTGTTCAGCACATGAAGATGGTCCAGGTTCGCAATGTTCCGGAGGACGTCCATCGGGAGCTCAAGGCGCGGGCCGCACGTCGCGGCGTCACCGTGACCGACTACGTCTTGCAGCTGATCGAGACGGATCTCGCCCGACCGACGCTCGAGGAAGCACTCGCGCGCATCGCCCGCTTGCCCCGGCCTCGCGTTCCTGTCCACGGCGCTGACCTCGTCCGTGAGGCTCGAGCGGAGCGGGACGCCGAGCTCGCCGCCCGCATGACGCGGTGATCGTCACAGACGCGTCCGCGATCGTCGAGCTGCTCGTCGCCGAAGACGGCGCGCGCGGTCGCATCGAGGACGTTCTCCGGGAAGGGGCGTCTCTCGAAGCGCCCGACGTGATCACACTCGAAGTCCTGTCGGCGCTCACCGGCCTCGCCCGTCGGGGCCGCCTGCAGCGGTCGGACCGCGACGCCATGATCGCCTCCTACCTCGAGTTGCCGATCACGCAACATCTCACGCATCCCTTCGCACATCGCATCGCCGCACTCGCTGTTCGGCACTCGGTGTACGACGCGGCGTACGTCGCCCTTGCCGAAGCGTTCGACGCGCCGCTGCTCACGACCGACGCGCGGCTCGCGCGCGCGGCGACGACGGTCGACGTGATCCATCCCGTCTGAGCCGCTGTAGCGTGCCGCGATGCGGCGAGCCTCGTCTCCGATCCTCGCGCTCGTCGCCGTCACGGCGATCTGGGGCTACACGTTCGTGCCCGTGCAGAAGGCGGTCGGGGCGTACCCGCTCTTCGCCTTCCTCGCCGTCCGCTTCGCGATCTCCACGCTCGCGCTCGCACCCTTCGCCTTCGGGTCTCTCCGCGCCCTGCCCCGGGCGGGATGGGCCGCCGGGATCGTCGCCGGATCCTTCCTCGGGCTCGCCTACGGCCTTCAAACCGCGGGCCTCGAGCTGACGACCGTGACGAGCACGGGATTCATCACCGGGCTCTACGTCGTCTTCACGCCGCTGCTCGCGCTCGTCGCCTTCCGGACTCCCGTGCCCGCCCCGGTGTGGGTCGGCGTCGTCTTCGCGCTGACGGGCCTCCTCCTTCTGAGCGGGGCTCCCGGCGGCTCCTGGGCGGGCAACCTGCTCGTCCTCGGCAACGCGGTCGCGCAGTCCTTCCAGATCGTCGCGATGGACCGGTGGGCGCCGCGCTACGACGCGCGGGCGCTGACCATCCTCCAGATGGCCGTAGCGTTCGCCGGGTTCGCGGTCGTCGCGGTGGCGGCCGGACAGGTCGAGGCACCGCCCGATGCGGCGACGTGGTACGCGCTCGTCGTCACCGGCGTCTTCGCGGGGGCACTCGGGTACCTCGTGTCGACCTGGGTGCAGTCCCGGACGACCGCGGCGCGCGCGGCGCTCGTCTTCACGCTCGAGGCGCCGTTCGCGGCGGTCTTCGGCGTGCTTCTCCTCTCGGAGCGCCTCGGCTGGGCAGGGTGGGCGGGCTGCGTGGTGATGCTCGCCGGGATCGTCCTCGCAGAACCGGCCGCCGCCGCGACGCTGCGGCGCCTCGTCCCGGCGCGGGTTGGCTGATGGACGCTGTCCTCCTCGCCCTCGTCTCGGCCGCGTTCTTCGGAGCAATGCCGGTTGCCGTCCGCTTCGCGCTCCGCCCGCCGCTCGTGCCGGCTGCCGTCGGCGCGTTCTTCATGCAGATCGCGACCTTCGCAGTGCTCTGCGTCGCGGCCGTCGTGCAGGGAGGCGTCACGCTCTCGGGCATCGCCCCGTTTCTTCTCGCGGGCGCGATCGCGCCGGGGCTCTCGAACGTCTTCATCACGCTGGGAATCCGCGAGGCCGGCTCCTCGCGTGCATCGGTCGCGTTCGGGACCGCGCCGCTCTTCGCGGTGACGATCGCGATCGTCGCCTTCGACGAGCGGCCGGACGCCGCGGTGCTCCTCGGCGCGCTCCTCATCGTGTGCGGCGGGATCGCTCTGGCGCTCGAGTCGGAGCGTCCGCAGCACGTTCGTCGTCTCGGCATCGCGTTTGCGCTCCTCGGCGCGGCGCTCTTTGCCTTGCGCGACAACCTCGTTCGCCATCTGTCCCTCGACAGCGACGTCCCCTCGATGACGGCCGGCGCCGTCATGCTCGCGGCGAGCCTCGTGGTCACCTCGGCGATCGTGGCCGGGGCCAGGCAGCGCGTCGTCTGGCCGAGGGCGCTCATCGCGCGCTGGCTTGTCCCCGGCGCGTTCGTCGGCTTCTCCTACATCGCGCTGTTCGAGGCCTTCTACCGCGGCACGGTCTCGGTCGTGTCCCCGATCGTCGCGACCGAGTCGCTGTTCGGTGTTGCGTTCTCTGCCTGGTTCCTCGGCCGGTCGGAGGGGATCGGCCGCCGCGTCGTCGCGGGAGCACTGCTCGTCGTGTCCGGCGCGGTCCTGATCACGGCGTTCCGCTAGTGCGTCGGCCCGGGCGGTGGGGCGCGGCCGGACGCCGCGCCCCATCACGTCGCCTCACCGCGCGGGCTCGAAGTAGTGCTTCCGCATCCAGTGGGCCACCTTCTTGCCGATCACGGTTCCCTGTACGTCGGCCGTCCGGAAGTGGATGCCGCCCCAGACGCGCGCGTCGATGACCTCCTTGAGCGCGTTCGAGAACCGGTCGAAATGCCGCGCCGGAATCGGTACGCCGTTCAGCGACCGCCCGCCGACCACGTCGAAGGACGCCTTGTCCGTTCCGAAGAAGTCCTGGAACGCGCTGACCGTCGCGCCCGACACGCAACCGTGTCCCGACGGGTGGTCGGGGAACGGGGGCGTCGCGAGCGGCGGTGTCGTCTGCGTCGCTGGAGCGAAGAGGGACTCCCACGTGGGATCGGCGACCGTCGCCGGGTTCCCGTCCGTGTCCGCCTCCCGGATCGCGGCCCGCGGCCGCCAGAAGTGCCAGTACCACTTGTCGTTCCAGCAGCTGATCGCGCCGTCGGCCGCGGCGAGGTTGATCATCGCGTAGAGGCGGGCCTGGTCGGCCGTGTCGAGGGTGCCCGCGAGGCTCCGGGCGACGCCGTTCCAAAGCGCGATAGGCGGGAACTGCCAGAAGACCGCGGCGGCCGTCTCGTCCGCGGTTCGCTTCGTGCTGTCGAGCGCCCCGAGCTCCTTCACCTCGTTGAACTCCTTCGTGTACTCGCCACTCGTCAGGGCGTTCGGCCCCTCCGAGCGGAACTGCTCCGGGCTCTCGATCAGGAACGGCTTCGCATTGCCGACCCACGCGTCGGGGTCGGTCGCCCCCGCAGCTACGGGTCGCCAGTTGCCGGCGCCGGGCGCGATCACGAGCCCGAAGTCGAACGGAGCCATGAACCCGTCGTTCTGGCGGAACGCGAGCATCGCCTGCGCTGCGGCGGCCCCGACCTGCGCCCCCTGCGCCTTGAACGCGTCGGTGATCCCGGCCATGGTTGACGCGTAGAGGCCGTCGAGCGTCGCCTGTTGGGCGGGCGCGATCGCCACGAGCACGTCGTGCGCCGCGGTGGCCGCCGCCGCGTCCTGCGAGAACCACGGCTGTGCGCCGAGCGCCCGAGGGTCGACGAGATAGGGCTGGTACCCCCCGTCGATCGCGTTGACCGCGTCGTAGACCGCGCCCTCGACCATCGCCATGCCGCGGGACTCGCCGTGGGCGGTTGGTCGCAGCGGGATCGTCTGCTGCTGCGCGATCAGGTTCCATTGCCCGATCACGTCCGCCCGCGCCACACCGGGCGCCGCGAGCGCTGCTGCGAGAACGGCGCACGCGAGCAGCGGACGCCGGATGCTTCGAATCATGCCTTGCCCCCCTTTGCGGATGTCGCTCCAGAGTCGCCGCTCGGGCGGGTTGAGTCCATGTGACGTTCGTCGTATCTTCTGACACGAGATGCAGCGTCTCGATACGAGAGATCTCGAACGCGTCGGGCGGTTCGTCGCCGAGACGGGATCGATCGAGCGTGACGAGCCGTTCCCGCCGGCATTCCTCGCCGCCATCCGGCGGCTCGTCCCGTGCGACTCCGTGACGTTCTGCGAGCTCGATCGGGTTGGCCGGCGCGAACTCGGCACGGTGTCGTGCCCGCACGAGGTGGAAGAGGACGAGGAGCTCGGGCTCGACTACTGGGAGGCGCGGCACGAGCACCCGGTCTGCCATTTCCACGAGACGACCGGAGACTGGCGCGCGCACCGGCTTTCGGACTTCGTCGAGATGCGCCGCTTCCGCTCGAGCCGGATCTACGCCGAGTGGTTCCGCCCCCAGCACGTCGAGAGCCTCATCACGGTCGGCCTCGACAGCCCGCTCTCCCACACGAAGGTCTTCCTGCTCGCACGGAGCGACGGCCGCGACTTCGACCCGGCCGACAACCTCGTCCTGGACGTCGTGCGCCCGTACCTCGCGCTGCGCTACGAGGCGGCCCGCCGCGGCGTCGAGAGCCCCGTCGGGTGTGGCGACCTCACCCTCACCCCGCGCGAGCGCCAGATCCTCGCGCTCGTCGCAGAGGGCAAGACGAACGGGCACATCGCCGACGAGCTCTACATCGCGCGCGGCACCGTGCGCCGGCACCTCGAGAACGCCTACGCGAAGCTCGGCGTGCACACGCGGACGGCGGCCGTCCGCGCCGCC
>DASSBI010000326.1:0-6583 GCA_035698965.1 Gaiella sp.
GCCGATCGTCCCGAGGTCGAGCACGTCGGCGCCGCCGTCCGCCGCGCCGTCGATCACGGCGGCCGTCATCGTCGGTGCGCTGACCCGCATGTCGCGTCCGACGGCGATCCGGCCGAGCCCGAAGTGCTCGACGAACGCGCGCCCGACCCGGTACGCGCCGTCCTCGTCGATCTCCGCGGGATGGATCCCGCGGACGTCGTATGCCTTGAACACGCTGGGGTCGAGCATCGCGCCGGATGCTAGACGCTCGCCGGGTTCGGTAAACCGCCCGCTCGACGCCGACCGCCGAACCTAGACTTCGATGCATGGAGCGCAAGCTCGCGACGGCGCTGTTCGTCGACCTCGTGGACTCGACCTCGCTCGTCGCCTCGCACGACCCGGAGATCGCGAGGCGGCGTGTGTCGGGCTTCTTCGACCGTGTGCGGAGGCACATCGAGACGTACGGCGGGACCGTCGAGAAGTTCGCCGGCGACGCGGTGCTCGCCGTCTTCGGAGTGCCGACCGCGCACGAGGACGATGCCGAGCGTGCGGTGCGGGCGGCGGTCGCGATCGTCGAGTCGGGCGACGGCGAGCTGCCCGTGCGGGTCGGGATCGAGGCCGGTGAGCTCGTCGTCGACGAGGGCGACTCCACCTTCGCGACCGGCGAGGCGCTCAACGTCGCGGCCCGGCTCCAGCAGTCCGCGGAGCCCGGCGAGATCCTCATGGGCCCGACCGCCTACGGCCTCGCTGCGGGAGTCGTGACCGAGCCGCTCGGCGACCGGCCGCTCAAGGGCTTCCCCGGCAGCTTCGAGGTGCGGAGAGTCGTCTGCGCCCAGCGGCCGACCGGCCGTCCGCTGAACGTCGTCGGGCCGTACGTCGGCCGCGAGGAGGAGCTCGAGCTGCTCGAGAACGCGTTCGCGCGCGCCGTTCGCGATCGCCGCGCGCAGCTCGTCACGATCTTCGGGGAGCCCGGGATCGGTAAGAGCCGGCTCGCCCGCGAGTTCTTCGCCGGCCTCGAGCGGACGAGCGTCCTCACTGGGCGGTCGCTGCCCTTCGGCGAAGGCCTCGCGTACAGGCCGCTGGCTGAGATGGTGCAGGCGGCGGCCGGGATCTCACCCGACGACTCCCCCGAGGAGGCGTTCGAGAAGCTCCGCGAGGCATGCTCGAGCGACGCCGTCGCGGACCTGCTCGGTCTCGCCGCCGGTGTGCTCGACACCGTCTCGGGCGGGCGACGCGGGCAGGAGATCGCGTGGGCCGCGCAGGAGTGGGCGGTGACGCTGGCGGAGGCGCAGCCGCTCGTGCTCGGCTTCGAGGACATCCATTGGGCCGAGGATCCGCTCCTCGATCTCGTCGAGCACCTCGCGGACCGGATCGACGACGCGCCGGTGCTCATCGTGTGTCTTGCGCGTCCCGAGCTGCTCGAGACCCGCCCGGGCTGGGGAGGTGGGCGGCGACGGTCGATCGCGATCGATCTCGGGCCGCTGCCCGAGAGCGAGACCGAGGCGCTCGTCGACGCCCTTGCCGCCGACGCCGTGCTGCCCGACGACGTCCGGCGCACCCTGCTCGAGAAGACGGAGGGCAACCCGCTGTTCGTCGAGGAGACGATTCGCATGCTGGCGGAACGGCGCGACGGGGTGTCCGTGCGGATCCCGGACACGGTGCAGGCGCTGATCGCATCGCGGATCGACAGGCTGCCGCCCGACTCGAGGTCGGTCGTCCGCCACGGCGCGCTCATCGGGCGTGTGTTCTGGCGCGGCGCCGTCGCCGATCTCGACCCGGCGCTCGACGTCGACACCGCGCTCGCCGACCTCGTCGACCGCCAGCTCCTCACGCGCGAGCCCATTTCGACGGTGACGGGCGAGACCGCGTTCCGCTTCCGCCACGTGCTGATTCGCGACGTCGCGTACACGGGCCTCGCCAAGGGCGAGCGGGCGCGGCTCCACCGAGTTTTCGCGGAGTGGTTGCGCGCGCGGTCTGCGGACGAGCTGGTGGAGGCGCAGGCGCACCACCTGGAGCGGGCCGCGTCCCTCGCAGCCGAGCTGGACGGGCAGATCCCGGCCGAGCTGCGAGCGGAGGCGTCCGAGGCGCTCGAGCGCGCCGGGTGCCGGGCGCTCGACCGCGAGGCGAACCGCACCGCGCGTCGGCTCCTGCTGCGCGCGATCGACCTCGAGCCGAGCCTCGAGCGCCGGTTCTACGCGGCGAAGGCGGCGTGGCGGCTGTGGGAGCTTCCCGCGGCGTCCCTGGAGATGGAGGGCGTCCGCGGGCTTGCGCGGTCGGCGGGAGCGCGGACGATCGAAGGTCTCGCCCTCACGCAACTCGCCGAGATCGACCTCAACCGCAACGCCGACGTCGAGCGCGCTCGGACGCTCGGGCTCGAAGCGCTCGCGCTGCTCTCGGACGCTCCGGGAGACGCGCGCTCCGAGGCCCTGACGCTCCTGTCGAGCATCGGCTGGTGGGGTGGCGACCTCGAGAGCGTCGAGCGGTACACCGGGGAGGCGCTCGAGATCGCGCGAGACGCGGGCCGGGCGGATCTCGAGAGCCTGGCGCTGAGCGAAGTCGCCGCGGTACAGCTCGCACGTCTCCAGCTGACACGGGCCGACACGGCTCTCGAGGCGGCGGCGGGGCTCGCGACGGCGAGCGGCAGCCTGTCGGCGGCGGCATGGGTCGCCCGCGTGCGTGGCTCGATCCATCTGCGTCGCGGCCGCTTCGACGACGCGGAGCGCGAGTTCCGCGCGGCACGCGAGCTGTTCGACGAGATCGGCGCGGCGTCCGACGCAGGCCGGACGCAGCAGCTCGAGGGCCTGGCCGTGTGGCAGGGTGGCGACCCGGATCGCGCGGAGCAGATCGTCCGCGAGGCCGTTCGTTCGCTGCTCTCGCTCCAGGAGCGCGCGAAGGTGATCGAGGCGCAGCGGACACTCGCCGAGCTCGTCCTCGCGAAGGGGCACGTCGAGGAGGCCGAGCGCTGGGCACTTTCCGCCGTCGAGACGGTGGGGATGCAGGACACGATGTCGCGGTCGAACGTGCGGATGGTGCTCGGGATGGTGCGCGCGGCGCAGGGACGCGACGACGAGGCCGAGCTCCTGCTGCGTGACGCGATCGACTCGCTCGCCGCCACGGACTACCGCAACGCCGAGCCCGAGCCGCTCGCGGCCTACGCCCGCTTCCTTCGCGACCGCGGCCGCGACGAGGAGGCGTGCCAGATCGAAGAGCGCATCGCCGAGTTGCTCGAGCCCGAGGGCGCAGCCGGGATCATCTGAGCGCGGAGGCTCGTCGGTACTCGGGTGGTGTCCGACTTAAAGTCGGACACCACCCGTGAGCACGGTGCGGATCGCCTGGCTCGACGCCTCGTCGGGCGACTCGGAGATCACCGTCGCGGGCCGCTCGAAACCGTCGAGCGCCTCGCGGAGCGGATCGGCGCGGAGCGTGCCGTCGCCGTAGGGCAGGTGCTTCGTCTCGTTGCGGTTGGCGTACGCGATGTCCGAGAAGTGGATGTGGAACGGGGCGTCCGGGGCGAGCACCGAGTCCGCGAGCTCGAGCGCCTCGCGGAAAGGCTCGCGCTCGACGAACGCGCCGTCGCTCGTCGCGTGCATGTGCGCGAAGTCGACGACGGGCCGGACCCAGCCGGCGCGTCGGCTGATCTCCACGCAGTCGTCGAGCGAGCCGAGGTCGCGCACGCGACCCATGACCTCGATCCCGAAAGGGACGGCTCGGTCCTTCCCCTCGAGCCTCGTGCGAACGAGCGCGAGCTGCTCGACGACCGCGTTGATCGAGTCTTCACGGGTCCGGCCGAGGAGGAAGCCCGGGTGGAAGACGACGACCTCCGCGCCCGATGCGGCCGCGATCCCGGCGCTGCGGTCGAGTGCCCCGAGCGCGGACGACCATTTACGCCCGCTGGCCTCGAGATGCCCGACCCAGCCGAAGAGCGGCGCATGCACCGACAGCGCGACGTCGTGCTCGCGTGCGAGCTCACCGAAGCGCTGGGCCCAGGGGTAGTCCATCCAGAAGCCCGACTCGAAGTCGATCTCGCAGGCGTCGTAGCCGCTCTCGAGCAGCAGCTCGACCGCCGCCTCGGGTGTCTCCCGCGACGGCACGCGCGCAGGCCCGACCCTGGTGCGTCCCACGCGACGACTCTACGGGACGCGCTGTCGGCCGAGCGGATTGCCGCCTCGCACCCAACGTCGTACGGCCCGGGCGTTACGGTGCCGCGCATGGAGGTCGCGGTTCGCGAGCCGCGCGGCCTGGTCGAGCGCGGGCTTCCGGTCTCGCTCCGCTGGCTGTTCCTGCTCGCGGCGGTGCTGATCACGGGTGTCGCCCTTCGAGTCTGGGTGTACCGCTCGGCCCTCGGGGTCCCGGACAGCGACGAGGCCGTCGTCGGTCTCATGGCGCTGCATCTTCTGGACGGCGAGTGGACGACGTTCTTCTGGGGTCAGAGCTTCGGGGGTTCGCAGGAGGCGATCCTCACGGCACCGCTGTTCTGGCTCTTCGGCCCGAGTTGGCTCGCGCTCCGGCTGGTGCCCATCGGGCTCACGGCGGTGGCCGCGGTCATCGTCTGGCGCGTGGGACGGCGGACCATCGGCGAGCCCGCCGCGGCGGTCGCCGGCTGTCTCCTGTGGATCTGGCCGCCGTTTCTCATCCAGCGGCTCACGCACCAGTACGGTTTCTACGCCGGTGGTCTCGTGTACAGCGCGCTCCTGTTGCTCGTCGGGTTGCGTCTCGCCGAACGGCCGAGCAGGGGGCGCGCCGGCGTCTTCGGGCTCGTGCTCGGCCTCGCGCTCTGGGAGAGCGCCCAGGTGCTCCCCGTCGCCGTCGGCGTCGTCGCGTGGACGGTCTGGCGGCAGCCCGCGTGGCTGCGGCAGGCGTGGATCACCGTCCTGCTCGCGATCGTCGGAGCGCTCCCCTCGATCGCCTGGAACGCCCGCCACGACTGGGGCTCGTTCGAGTCGACCATCGCGGACACGACCTCGTACACGCACCGGCTCCGCATCTTCGCCTCGCCCCTCCTCGGGATGCTGCTCGGCCTGCGAACGCCGTACACGCAGGAGCGGCTCCTACCCGCGGCGGTCACGCTGCTCGCGTACGCCGTGGTTGCCTCCCTGTTCGTCTACGGGGCTTTACGCACGTGGCGGAGCGACGCGTCGCTGCTCTACGTCGTCGCGGCCGTCTTCCCGTTCGTCTACGCGCTCGCGCCGCAGACGCTCTTCAGCCAGGAGCCCCGGTACCTGCTCGTCCTGTCGCCCGTCGTCGTCCTGCTCGTCGCCCAGTTGGCGACGACGTACTGGCGCGGCGTCGTCGTGCTCGGCGCCGCGCTCGCGATCTCGGCGCCGACGATCGAGCGGATGGACGACTACGTCCGGACCGTGCCCGCACAACCGCCGAAGGCGCCGCGCGACCTCGGTCCGCTCGTGGCGGCGCTCGACGAGCGGGGAGTCGACCGGCTCTACGCCGACTTCTGGGTCGCGTACCGGCTCACGTTCGAGACCGACGAGCGCATCGTGGCGGCGCAGTCGAAGCTCGAGCGCGTCGGCCTCGTCGACGGCCGCATGCTCGCGGCACGGCACCCGTTCATCCGGCACCGCGAGTACGAGCGCCTCGTGGAGGCCGGGCGGCCCGGATTCGTCCTCTTCCGCGCCTCGCTCGAGCACGGCGCCGATCGGTCGCCCGGTCCGGCCGCCGAGGCCCGCGCCCGGCAGCTCGCGGAGCTCGTCGCGACGCTGCGTCGCAACGGGTATCGCCGGGACGACGTCGGCCCGTTCGTCCTGCTCGCACCTCCCTAGCCTGGCTCGACCGCGAACGGGTCCGGTGCCCCACGGCGACCCCGCGACCGCGAGGGTGGTTGGATGATCACGACATGGGCGGTTGGGAGGAGCTCCGCGGGTTGCTACTCGGTCACCGGGTGTCTGCCGCGATCGCGGTCGCGGTGCAGCTCGGGCTGGTCGACCTTCTCGCCGGGCAGCCGCGGACGGCTAACGACCTGGCGGAGGCGGCGGGCACGGACAGCGACGCCACCGGCCGGCTGCTGCGGGCGTTGGTGACCGTGAACCTGATCGCCGAGGACGACGGACGGTTCGCGCTCACCGAGCTCGGCGCTCTGCTCTGCTCCGATGCTCCGTTCTCGTTGCGTCCTCAGGCGCTGCTCCAAGCCGACCCGGCAGTCTGGGACGCGTGGGGACACCTCGCGCACAGCGTCCGCACCGGTGAGAACGCCTTCACCGCGAGGCACGGCATCGACGTCTGGGCACACCGGGCCGCGCAGCCCGAGCACAACGCGAACTTCAACGTGCTGATGGCCTCGCTCAGCGAGACGGTCGCGGGCGCCGTGGCCGCGTCGTACGACTTCTCCCGGCTGGCGCACGTCGTGGACGTCGGCGGCGGGCACGGCGCGCTCCTCGCGGCGGTGCTGCGCGCGTATCCCCGCCTGACCGGCACGGTGTTCGACCAAGGGCACGCCGTCGCCCAGGAGCCACCGGCCGGGCTCGAGTCCCGCTGGTCGGCCGCGAGCGGCTCGTTCTTCGAGTCGGTTCCGCCCGCCGACGGCTATCTCCTGAAGTCGATCCTGCACGACTGGCCCGACGACGAGTGCATCGCGATCCTCCGCCGCTGCCGG
>DASSBI010000327.1:0-15445 GCA_035698965.1 Gaiella sp.
GGTACTTCGCCTGCTTCGACAGGGTCACGCCGAAGATCCTGTCGGGCGGATTCGTCTGGTAGCCGTACTCGGTCACCCACACGCGCGTCTTCTTCCCGTAGAGCCGGTCGAGCTCCTTGATCAGGACGTCGATGTTGCCCAGCGTGACAGCGGTCGGTGGCTGCCCGCGCTTGCCGGGCGACGGCCTCGTGGTGGGTGTCTCGGCGGGTGAGCCGTAGTACGGGTGGTGCGCGTAGGCATCGAACCCCTTTGCGCCGCCCGACTTCATCGCGCGCAGGAACGGGATCGGCGAGACGGACGGACGGCTCGAGTTCGGATTGTTGTTCCCCCGCGGGCCGGTCGCGCCGCACGCGACCTTGGACGAGCGCTGCACCGACTTGATCCCCTTCACGACGGCGTTGCACATCTTCGCGTAGTCGCGGCCCGACTGGATCATCCAGGTCTTACCGGTGCGCCGGTACTGCGGCTTGAGGAAGACCGGGTTGTTCGGCTCGTTCCAGGCCATCCAGAGGCTCACGCGCGGAAGGGTGACGCCGTCCGCGTTGACGAACGTCCCGCTGTAGCGCTTCTGCGCCGCGGCCGCGAAGTTCTGGAGGTCGCGCGGCTTGGTGGGCGCTACGTTCCATCCCTTGGCCGCGTTTGCCCAGGGAGGCGTCCCGATGACCGAGAAGATCGGCACGATCCCGTTCACGATCGAGAACCGCACCGTGCGGTCATACGTGTCCCAGTTGTAGGCCGGGTCGTTCGGGTCGGTTGGTCGCTTCGGCTTGCGGGTCGCGACGCTGATCCCAGGCCCCGACCACCAGAGGTTGACGCGCAGCAGCTGCGTCCCCGTCTTCTGGAGCTGCGGGAAGACGAGGTCGGGCTCGCCGTACAGGACCACCCCGTCGTCGAAGATGCCAAGGCGCAAGGACTTCGACGCCGAGGCGGCCGAGGCGAGCAACATCGAGACGAAGACCGCGAGGGCGACGGCCACCGCCGTCGTCCTACGCACGCGTCGCGTCTCTCTCGAGCGACGCCAGAGTGCGGCGCAGCCCCTCGTCGAGCTCGATCTCCGGCTGCCAGCCGAGGATCTGACGCGCACGCGTGATGTCCGGCTGACGCACCTGCGGGTCGTCGACGGGCAGTGCCTCGTACAGGATCTGGCTCGGCGACCGCGTCGCCGCGAGGACGGCCTCCGCGAGCTGGAGGATCGTGTACTCGCCAGGATTGCCGATGTTCACCGGCAGGTGCTCACCGGACTCGGCGAGCAGGATCAGCCCGCGGATCAGGTCGTCGACGTAACAGAAGCTGCGCGTCTGGGAGCCGTCCCCGTACACCGTGAGCGGCTTCTCGGCGAGCGCCTGGCTCAAGAAGTTCGGGATCGCGCGCCCGTCGTTCGGCCGCATCTTCGGGCCGTACGTGTTGAAGATCCGCACGATCGAGGTGTCGACGCCCTGCTGGCGGTGGTAGGCCATCGTCAGCGCCTCGGCATAGCGCTTGGCCTCGTCGTACACGCCGCGTGGGCCGATCGGGTTGACGTTCCCCCAGTACGTCTCGGGCTGCGGGTGTACCTCGGGGTCGCCGTACACCTCGCTCGTCGAGGCGAGCAGGAACCGTGCCCGCTTCCATTTCGCGACGCCGAGCGCGTGGTGCGTCCCGTACGAGCCCGTCTTCAGCGAGTGCAGCGGAAGCCGCATGTAGTCGATCGGGCTCGCGAGCGCGGCGAGGTGGTAGACGAAGTCGAGCGGCTCGTCGATCGCAATGGGCTCGCTGACATCGTGGTGGAGGAACGAGAAGGAGTCGTCCCGGAGATCCTCAATGTTCGCGAGCGACCCGGTCTCGAGGTTGTCGAGGCAGATGACCCGGTGGCCCTTCGCCAGGAGCGCCGCGCAGAGATGGGAACCGAGAAAGCCGGCGCCGCCGGTCACGAGGGAGGTCGGCATCGCGCGCGATCGTACCGGCCGGTGAGGACGCGAATCCGCATGCTTACGAAGTCCTCACCCGCCGATCGAGTGATTGCGGGGCGGAGGAGGCCGTTGCTAGCGTCGCAATCGTGGGAACGCCGCCATCCCACGGACGCCGGTCGCCTGTCCCCTCCCGAGCGCTGCTCGTAGCAGGCGTCTTCGTCTGCGCCCTCGCGATCTTCCCCGCCATCACGATCGGCGCTCACGGACAGGAGCGGCTGAACGACGACAACGACGAGAAGACGGTCACGATCTGCCACAGGGACTCCGACCCGAAGCAGCCCTACGGACCGAAAGCGCAGTCGGTATCTGTCAACAGCATCCTCGGCGACAACGGGCACGCGGGGCACACCGGCCCGGTCTGGCAACCAGCGCCCGACACGCCGTCGGAATGGGGCGACATCATCCCGGCCTTCACCTACGAGGACAACAAGGGCGAGATTCAGGTCTTCGCGGGCCTCAACTGGCCCGACAACACGGGGATCTTCCAAGACGACTGCCAGCCGACCGGGCCGGAGCCGCCGAGTCCCACCCGGATCGCCGTCGTCAAGAGCGTCCTGCCGAGTGACGGCCCGGGGACCTTCGACCTAAAGGTCGGCAACACCACCGTTGCCGAGGGGGCCGGGGACAAGGGGCACGGCGTGACCGACGTCGAGCCCGGCGCGTCTTACACGGTGAGCGAGTCGGGTGCGGGCGAGACCGACCTCGATGACTACACGACCGAGTCCCGCTGCACGGCGCCAGGTGGCCCGGACGTCGGGACCTCCAGCTCGGACGGTCGATCCGTTACCGGCGTGACCGTCGCCGAGGGGAAGACCGTGACGTGCACGTTCACCAACACGGCGAAGCTCCCGCCGGACAGCGAGAGCGTCACTCCCGAGCTCGAGTGCGTCCTCTTCAAGGACCGACAGCCGGACGTGGCCTACTGGAGCTACGACAACGCGAACGGCCACCTCGTGACGGTCCCGATCGGCCCTCAGAACACCTTCGAGCCGGCATCCGCGAACGGCGAGGGCACGCCGCCGACGACGTTCCTGGCGGGCCGGCACGTCGGCGCCTTCACGACCGACGTGCCCTCCGGCGGGCTCGTCTGGCACCTGACTGGCAAGACGGCGACCGCGTCGGCCGGCGCGGAGCCCTGCAAGGCGACGATCGAGGTCCGGAAGGTCACGGTCCCTTCCGACGACCCGGGCAGGTTCAACCTGCTCGTCGACAACGCCCTCGTCGCGACCGGCGGTCACGGCACGACGAGCGGTCACCTCGCGATCGGTGCCGGCGAGGCCACCGTGCGCGAGACCGCCGGGCCGCGAACCAGCCTCGGGGACTACACCTCGAAGGTCGAGTGCACGAACGGCACCGACACTGTCTCCGTTCAGGGCACGAAGCTCGATGCCACGATCGGGAAGGACGACAGCGTCGTGTGCACGTTCACGAACACGCGCAAGGGGACGCAGCCGGTACCCCCGGAACCGTTGCCACCGACGCCGACCGACCCCGATCCGCCCCCGGTGCCCCCGACGCCGCCGAGGCCCACGCCGCAGCTCGACCTCGTTGTGACCAAGTCGGTCGAGCCCGAGACCGTCGTCGTCGGCGGGCGCCTCACGTGGACGATGACCGTGACCAACCGGTCGTCGGTCGCGGCGGCCGACGTCAACGCGGTGAAGGTCGATGATCCACGGTCGTTCCGGACCCGGCTGATCTCGCTCCGGGCGTCGCAAGGCACGTGCCGGCCGTATACGTGCAATCTGGGTCGCCTCGCCCCGGGAGCCTCTGCGAGGGTCATCGCCGTCACGGAGGCGACACAAGAAGGCGTCGTTGCGAACATCGTCCGCGTCAGCTCCGAGGAACCCGAGTCGAACTACCGCAACAACGTTGCCGCCGCGATCGCCCAGGTCGTGGGTCGGCTCGCCCCTCCCGTCAGCCGGCAGCGCTGTGCCACGCTGACCGTCTCACCCAGGGTCCTGCAGAACCGTCGATCTTCGGTGGTTCTGCTCACGGCGCTCGACGGTCGGGGCCGGCCTCTTGCGGGGATGCGCGTGCGCGCGCGCGGCCCGGGCGTGGACACGACCGTCACGACCGACCGTCGTGGCACCGTGCGGCGCACCGTCCTGCCAGGCCGCGCGGGCCTCTTCTTCTTCACGGGACTCCCGCGCGGGAGAACCGGCGGCGGCCTGCATTGCCGGACCCTGCTCGGCGTTCTCGCGGCCTCGGACACGCGCGTCACAGGCTGAGGCATTCGCCTAGCGGACGATGTCGATCGGCGTCCCGAGCGGCGCGAGCCGCTCGAGTCGCCGCGCAACCTCGTTCTCGACACGAATGCAGCCGTGCGAGACGGCCTGTCCGAGCAAGGCCGGCTGATTCGTCCCGTGGATCCCGACGACGTTCGTCGGCCAGTCGGTGACGCGGGCGAAGGCGGTCGTCTCCAGCGCGAAGGTGCCGTAGAACGGATCGGTCGGGACGAAGGCCGACTGGACGTAGAAGTCCCGGCCGAGCGGGGTCCTCGAGCCGGCGGCGCCGACCGCCACCGTCGTCGCGAGCAGAAGCTTGCCGTCCCGGATCCGGCGCACCTCGAGCCGACGCTCGCCGAGCCGGACGACGACGCGGTTGACGACGGGCCGCGCCTCGACCGCGTCGGCTCGCACCCACCCGCGTGCCCCGTTGGGCTTGCCCGGCAGGCTCAGGCGGTACCACGTCGTGCCGTTCGGGCCTCGGCGCGCCCCGAGCGCGAGCACGACCTGGAACTGACCGTCGCGGCGGAAGCGGTACATCGCGCGAACGACCGGCGCAGACGACAAGGGAGCCACCCTGACGAGCGCGACGGTCTGCGTGAGCTCTCCCGCGGCCGGGAACCGAGCCGGCGTCCCCGTGCCCGCCATGGCGCCCGGCGCCGTCGCCAACGCGCAGCCCGCGAGCGAGAGGAGGACGAGCGCTCGGAGCAAGGGGCAGCGCATGGCGTCGTCAGGAGACGTCATCGGAAGCGAGGCGGACGACGCGTTCGGTGACGAGCCGTCCGTCCCGGACGCGGTAGATCGAGACGGAGGCGGGCACCATGTCGCCGAAGCGATCGAACGAGAACGATCCGAGGATCCCGTTCTCGACCTTTGTCTCGTGGAGCTCGTCGACGACCGACGCACGCGTTCCGTCCGAGCGCGCGATCGCGTCGAGGAGCACCTCGGTCGCCTGCGCCGCCTCCGGCGCCAAGCTCCTGCCGGCGGGAGACAGACCGAGAGCGCGGAGCAACCGGCGGCCCGCGACCGGGAGCCGGTCACGGGCGACTCCCAGGTCGAGCACGTACAGCCCCTCGCCGGACGACCCGAGTTCACCTGCGCGACCATGGAAGGCAAACGAGTTAGAAGCGATGAGAGGCACGCCCGGCCCAACCGCTGCCCGGATGTCCTCGACGAGACGCTTGGCGTTCCACTCCGTCAACCCGGCGAGGAAGACGACGTCGGGCCGTGCGGCGGCAACCTCGGACGCAAGCCGTCCGTACGCTTTTTGCTTTCGCCAGTCGAACGTGCGAGCCGAGAGCCCGAGAGCGTTGGCAGCCTCGAGAAACCGGAGCGTTATGCCGCGGGAGTAGTCGGCCGTGCCACGCTCCCGGGCATCGCCTTGGTGCAGCACGACGGCGCGCCGCGCGCCAAGCCGCAGCGCGAGGTTCGCTGCGGCGGCCCCTTGTGCTCCGTTCTGCGGATTGAGGCGCGCGAAGCTGCGGAGGCCGTCCGGGTAGAGGGACGCACCAAAGCCTCCTCGGAAGGTGCGGGTCAGCCCCTCGAAGTCGGTGTTCGGACTCACCATGGCGAGTGGGCCTGCCGACTTCCGGCTGACGATGGGAATCTGCTCCAAAGCGCAGCCGGAGTTGAAAGGACCGACGACCGCGATGACGGGCTCCGAGCGCGCGTACGCACGCGCGTTCTGCCTGCAGAGCAGGGGGTCGAACGGCTCGTTCCCGACGCTGTCGTTGCACGACTGGTAACCGACGCGGTGAGCCCCTGCCGTGAAGTTGCGCCGGCGAACCACGAGCTCGATGGCATCGACCATCTCTCTGCTGTCCTGGGCCAGGACGCCCCGCAGCGGAAGATCGGAGACCACGACGACGTCCGGCTTCCCCTCCCCCTCGTAGAGCACCCGGCCGCAGGAGGTCTCCGAGACGCCGAGCTCGTCGCCGCCGCAGCCCGCGGACAGGCCTGCGACGAGCACGAGGAGCACCGCGACCAGTGCCTTCACGCCGCCATGATCCGACGCTCGGACGACGAGGTCAACTCAGTCGACGGTGACCCACACCGTCCCACCCTCGACGTCGACCGAGCGCGGTGCGCCGCCCACGTCGACCAGCTCGACCCGGTGGCTGGCGGGGTCGACTCGCGCCACCGTCCCGTCGTCGCTCGCCGCCCACGCGGCGCCCGACCCGACCGCAACACCGTACGTGGCGCCGCCGAGCGTGTACCTACGGGCAACGACCTCCCGCACGGGATCGAAGCGGACGATCGCGCGGCCCTCTTCGTCGGCGAGCCAGACCGAGCCGAGGCCTGCGGCGACGTCCACGTAGAAACCGTCGACCGGGACGGTCGAGACGTGTCGCATCGTCGCCGCCGAGACGCGCTCCAGGTTCGAGCCGTCGATGATCCAGATCGACCCGGACCAGTAGGCCATCGGCCCCCAGGCAGCGCTATCTCGATGACGTGTTCGGGTCGAGACCGGGTCGATGCGCGTGAGGGTCCTGAAGCTCCCTGCCCAGACCGCGTCGCGAGACGCGGCAAGCCAGCCCGCGCCGGCATCTTCCTCGAAGGCGGACGACGCACCGGCATTCGGCAGCGTCCAGCTGTGCTCTGGTAGGTCGGTCTCCGGGTCGACGCGGAAAACGCGGCCCTCCATGGTCCCGACCCACAACGAGTCGAATGCCGCGACCAGGCTGCGCGGGCTGCCGGAGACGGAGAAGTTGCTCACGATCGCGTGAGACTTCGCATCGAGCTTGGAGATCGTGCCGGCGCCGTCGTTCGAGTTGAGCACCCAGACCCAGTCGTCCGACGCAGCGACCTCGGTGGGCGTGGTTCCGACCGGTATCGCGCGCTCGAGCTCCCGGGAGGAAGCGTCGATGGCGCCGACCGAGTTGGGAGGCGCTGTCGCGGCCTCGCCCGGGCCGAGCGTCAACGCGAGCACGGCGACGATCGCGACCGCGAGCACGGCCCCGCCCACCGCGACGAGGCGTCTGCCGAGACGACGGCGCTGACGACGTACGGCGACCGGCGACGGCGAGAGCCCGAGCGCCGCGCGGGCGTCGTCGACGAAGGCATTGCACGTCTCGTAGCGGTCTTCCTGCTTCTTGGCGAGCGCGCGGGTGAGCACGGGATCGAGGGCCGGGTACGCCGGCAGCGCCGGCGCGTCCTCCTGGACGTGCGCCCAGAGCGTCTCCGACTCCGTCCCCCGGCGGAACACCGGGAACCCGGAGAGCAGCTCGCAGAGGACACAGGCGAGCGCGTACTGGTCGGTGCGGCCGTCCAGGTCACCGCCACGGATCTGCTCCGGCGCGAGATAGTCGAGCGATCCCGCAAGCCGGCCCGCCGCGGTGGTGCGCGTGGTTCCGAGCTGCGTCGTCAAGCCGAAGTCGGCGAGGTAGCAGTGATCCGCGGCGTCGACGAGGACGTTCCCCGGCTTTACGTCACGATGGACGAGGCCGCGAGCGTGCGCAGCGTCGAGCGCGTCGGCGATCTGGCCGACGAATGCCACGGCACGGGTCGGTTCGAGCGGCCCGTCGTCGAGAACCCTGCGGAGATCGGTTCCGTCCACGAACCGGGTCGCGAGGTAGAGCTCGCCGTCCGCCTCCCCGGCGGCATAGACGGGAAGGATGCCCGGATGATCTATGGAGGCGGCGAGCCGTG
The DNA here is from genome assembly GCA_035698965.1 of Gaiella sp. Classification (GTDB taxonomy): domain Bacteria; phylum Actinomycetota; class Thermoleophilia; order Gaiellales; family Gaiellaceae; genus Gaiella. The sequence goes on from DASSBI010000327.1 coordinate 7,823, forward strand.
ACTCGCGGAGGAAGCCCTCGCGGAAGGAGCTGTCGCCGGCGAGCTCGGGGGCGATCAGCTTCAACGCGACGGGACGCTCGAGAGCGAGCTCGGTCGCGCGGTACACGATGCCCATGCCGCCTCGACCGAGCACGTCTTCGATGCGGTAGCCCGCCAGCTGCGTTCCGACGTGTTGCACTCGGAGTCAGATTCTCGATCGTTCGATCGACCATGTGAAGCGCGTCAGGGCCGACGGCGGTGCGATCCCGCTCGGACGCAAGCCTCGACGCACCAGCACGACCGGCGCGGGCGGAGAGGCGATCAGCGCCGTGCGTGTGGCGCCGAGCCCCTCGGAGCGCCACCGCTCCGAGAGCCCGACGACGAGCAGCCCGGCATCCGCTGCGAGCCCGGCCAGCCCCGCCACGCCCGGCTCTCCCAGCCACGGCTCGGCGACCACACCCGCGGTGTGCTGCACGATCAACGAGGCGTCCGCAAGCAGCCGGCTCGCGTCACGGCCACGGCCGCCCGGGTCGGCAGCGCCGATCAGGCGCAACGGACGGTCGAGACCGGTCGCCACCCACGCGCCGAGCTCGAGCGCCGCCCAGTCGTGCTCGAAGGCTCCGAACGGGACGACGACCGGCCCGGCGCCGATCGACCCGCTGCCGATGACGAACGCTGCGACATCCGATGTCGCGAGCCGAAACACGGACCCGAACGGGCCGTGAAGGGGATCGCCCGAGCCGAGGACGAGCACCAGGTCGGTCTCCATCTGCGCGCCCAGCCGGACGACGTCGTCGCCCGGCACGTCCGACGAGAACGCCGCGACTCGGACGCTCGCCCCGGAGTCGAACGAGGTACGCAGCTCGTCCAGCGCCGCCGTCTCGGCTGCGAGCTCCGACGGTCGGACGACCCGCACGAGCAGGACCTCGCGGCGCTTCGGCCTGGAGGCGAGTGCCTCGGCCAGCAGGAGCCCGTCGTCCCACCCTCGACGTGACTCGGCCACGACCACGAGCGAGCCGAGCGCGTTGGATGGACTCGTGTTCGCGGAGAGCGCGGGATCATGACGCAGGATCGCGCCCTCGAGCTCGACCAACTCGGGGCCCGGCTCGAGACCCAGTCCCTCGTCCAGGAGACGCCTACCCTCGCGAAACACGTCGAGCGCCTCCGACTGGCGACCGGCTCGATAGAGGGCGCGCATGAGCATCGAACGTGGCCGCTCCTCGAGCGGATGCAACGCCACGATGGCGCTGAGCTCGGGGACGAGCTCCGCACCGCCGCCGAGCTCGAGCATGGCCTGGAATCGCTCTTCGATCGCATGTCGTCGCAGCTCCTCGAGCCGCGCGACCTCGGGCTGCACGAACGAGTCGTACGCGAAGTCGGCCAGTGCCGCTCCGCGCCAGAGCACGAGCGCCTCACCCAGGGTGCGGGCTCGCGTCGAAGGCTCTTCGTTCCGTGCCCTCGCCAGGAGCGATTCGAACCGGTGGAGGTCGAGCTCTCCCGGTCCAATCCGCAGCACATAGCCGGGGCCGCGCGTCTCGATGACGTCGCGTGAGCGTCCGAGCGCCTTCCGCAGCCCCGCGACGTACACCTGGATCGTCTTCGCGGCCGTCTTCGGCGTCCCCTCGGGCCACAAGGCTTCCGCCAGGCGGTCGGTCGGGACCACCTGGTTCGCGTGCAAGAGCAGAAACCCCAGCACTGCCCTCTGCCGAGGCGCGCCGAGGTCGATGAGCTCCCCGTCGCGCGTCACCTCGAGCGGCCCCAGCACCCTGAACTCCACGGGCCAACGCTACTGCCCGCCACGGCTTTACCCAGCCTTAGCTCCGCCGCTGCCGGCGCGACTCATCTTTCACGCGACGGTCGCAATCGGGCGATCGCACGAAGGGAGGCGAACCGAAGATGCTCGTGAAGCTCATCGCAACGGCAGTGGTCGGGGCTTCGCTCCTCGCGCCTGTCGCCCTGGCGGACCCCCCGGCCGACCGGTGGTCGGCGCGCGACGCAGCCGCCGCGGCCGCGGCCGTTCGCCCCGACGACCGTGCCGGCCCCCGAGGCCCGGGCGCATTCGCACCCGCAGTCGTCGCCGAACCTGCGGCGGGCGAGTTCGACTGGGCCGACGCGACGATCGGAGGAGCGGCCGGCCTCGGCGCAGCACTCCTCGTCGTCGGTGGAGGCGTGCTTCTCCTGACGCAGCGGAGCAGGCCGAAGACCGTCTGAAGGGATCGGCCACGCGCGGCGGCGTCTCGAGGGGAGCACCGCCGCGCTCCGCCGATCTGCACGCAGGAAGGGATTGACCGGATCCTCCGCGGGTCGTAGCGTCCACGCCATGGGCGAGCCTCTGCGGACGCTGACGACCACCGACGGGCGGACGCTGGCCTTCGCCGTCTGGGGCGATCCCGACGGGTTCCCCGTCGTCCAGCTCCATGGGACCCCGGGCTGCCGGCTCGAGCGCTGGCCCGACGAGCGGCTCTACCGCGAACTCGGGGTGTGCCTCGTGACGCACGACCGAGCCGGGTACGGGCGCTCCGACCGCCGGACAGGGCGGCGGGTCGCCGACGAGCCCGACGACGTGCTGGCGATCGCGGACCACCTCGGCTTCGAGCGCTTCGGCGTCACGGGCGGCTCGGGCGGCGGGCACCACTCCCTGGCCTGCGCTGCGCTGCTCCCGGACCGCGTCGTCCGGGCAGCGTGCATCGTCGGCCCGGCTCCCCTCGGCACGCCGGGTCTCGAGCGCGACGCATGGCTGGCGGGCCAGGATCCGGGGAACGTCAAGGAGTTCGGTTGGGCGGCGGCGGGGGAAGCCGTCCTCCGCCCCGAGCTCGAGAACGAGCTGGCCGAGATGGCGGCGAGAGTCGAGGTCGACCCGTCGACCATCCTCGGCGACTTCGACCTGAGCGGGACCGACCGTGCGGAGCTGCAGCGTCCTGAGCGGATGCAGATCATCCGCGAGTCGATCACCGAGCAGGCCGCGACGGGCGTCGACGGTTGGGTCGACGACGACCTCGCCACTGTCGCCGCGTGGGGCTTCGACGTCGGCCGGATCACCGTGCCGGTCCTCGTTCGCTACGGCGCCACCGACGTGCTCGTCCCGCCGGCCCACGGCGAGTGGCTCGCCGCGAACGTCCCCGGCTGCGTCGTCAAGGTCGACGGCGACGCAGGCCACCTGGGCGCCGATCCCACGCAGGAGATCGCCGAGCACGTTCTGTGGCTCCGCGACGGCGTCCCGCCCACGGGCAGCCGGTAGCGCACGCTCGAGCCCGACCCGTCTCGAGTCAAGGGTTCGCGAGAATCAGAAGCTCGGCTTCGCGGCCATGTTCACGACGATGAGCAGGAGGAGCACGGTGTCGAAGCGGAAGATCATGAACAGCCGCTTCACGCGCATCGCGACCTCCGGCGAGTCAGGTCCGTGCGTGCGTGCGGCCTCGTCGATGCGGCCGAGCTCCGGGCCGACGAAGGCCACGCCGACGACAGCGGCGATAGTCCAGCCGACGAGTGCGAAGACGACCCAGAACTGGCCCCAGTCGACGTTGCCCGTCTGCATGAGGATGATCCCGAAGACGAGCGTCACGACGAGCGTCGGCGTATAGACCCGCGTCCCGATCCAGGCGCCCATTCGGCCGAGCGCACCGAGCGTCTCTCCCTCGCCGCGCCGCTCGAACACGATCCCGAGCACCGTGAGCGTGACGTCGCCACCGACCCAGATCACGGCAGAGAGGATGTGGATCGCGAGATAGGCGTAGTACGCCGACGGCGCGAGCGCCAGGAAGAGGATCGCCCCCGCGAAGAGGAGCGCGCCAGCGAGAATCGTGTCGACGCCGAACCCTCCGAACGGCCGTGCCGCCGGCACCGCAGCACCGCTGTCCTGCTCCATGGCGCCCCAGTAAACGACATCGACTGGCGGAGCTCAAGTCCCGTGTCTGGACGGCCCTTCAGCGGAGCTCCTTGTTCGCCTCCTGGTCGAACCACATGGCGAACAGGGTGAACTGCGTTCCCGACACGAGCAGGAGAGCGACGAGAACGACCGTGGCGGTCGTGATCTCGTTGCCCCAGAAGATCCGCGAGGCGGCGACGACGAGGCCGAGGAGGAAGCCGACGACGGTCATCAGGATGCCGAGCACGTAGAAGAAGACGAGCGGGTGGAAGTCGCGGATCACGTACTTCTCCTTCATCCGCCACCAGAAGCCCTTGACGAGGAGCCATGCGATCCGCGGCGCGACGCTGCGGACGCGGATCCCGGAGCGCTCGCCGACGCCGTAGATCGGCCGCGAGGGGACGTCGCGCACGCGGGCGTTCTGCACGTTCAGGTGGACGAGCATGTCGTTCGGGAACCCGTAGCGGCGGTAGAGCCTGTCGAGGTCGAGTCGGCGGAGGGCGTCGAGGGAGAGCGCCGTGTAGCCCGCCTGGGAGTCGGCGACGTGCCAGTAGCCGGACGCGATCTTCGTGAGGAGCGAGAGGACGGCGTTGCCGAGGTACCGAGCGCGCGGGATGAGCTTCCAGGCCTCGCCGCTCACGAGGCGGTTCGCCTTCGCGTAGTCGACCTCGCCGCGCGCCACGGGGGCGACCAGCGCCCCCAGCTCGGCAGGGTCCATCTGGTTGTCGGCCGCCATCACGCATGTGACCTCGATCCCGAGCTCGCGCGCACGCGCGTAGCCGGTCGCGATCGCCGCGCCGACGCCGCGGTTCTCGTCGTGGACGAGCACCTCGAGCCGGGGGTCGGCGGTGGCGCGGGCGCGCTCGCCGGTCGCGTCGTCCGAGTGGTCGTCGACGACGAGGATCGCGTCGACGAAGTCCGGGATGCCGCGGATGGTGTCCGCGACGAGGAGCTCCTCCTGGAACGCCGGAACGACGACCGCGACGCGCTTGCCCTCGACCACGGCGATTTCTTCTACGCCGCGGCCGTGCTCCTGCGCCGCAGCCACGGGTCGGCGATCAGCGCGGCGACGGCGCCGAGCAGGAGTCCCGCGAGCGCGCCGATCAAGGCTGCGTTGCGCCTGCTCGTCGCCGACGCGCGGACGGCGACGGCCGGCTGCACGACCCGGGAGAGCTCGACGTTCTCCGCGAGCGACAAGAGCTGGCGGGCGCTGGTCAGGTCGGCCACCGTCGACCCACGGCGCGACTCGGCCGCGTTCACGGTCGCGTTCGAGTTCGTCGAGACGAGCAGCTTCTCGGCGAGCGAGAGGGTCGGGTCGGCGTTCGCGGCCCGCTGCTGGGCGAGCGCGGCGTCGATCCGGGCGCCGATGTCCTCGAGCTGGCCCTCGTCGTTCGCGATCTGCTGCTTCAGGAGTCGCATCTTCTGCTCGACGAACGGCACGACCTCCGTGGTCACGGTGTTCGCGTAGGAGTTGGCGGCCTTCTCTGCCTTGGCTCGCGTCGGCGCCCGCACAGCGATCTGCACGAGCGGTGTGAAGTTGCGCGCGACCTGACCCGCCTGGACGACGGGCGTCGAGGTGACGTTCCCGCGCAGCCCGCCGGGGCTCATGTCCGCGGCGGCGGCGGCCGCCTTCGTCGCGGCCTCGCTGCGAATGATCTCGCTCACCGTCTTCGGGTTCGTCTGGAGGCTCTGGATCTGCCCGCCGCCGGACGGGGTGAAGGGCTGGCCGAGGTAGATCAAGGCCTCTGCCTTGTAGACGTCTCCGCTCCCGATCGAGACGAGGACCCCCAGGATCGCGCCGAGGAAGAGGCCGCCGACGGGCAGCCACCACCGCGCGGTGATCCGGTCCCAGGCCGAGCGCAGGTCGACCTCGCGTTCCGCGTCGGGGTCCACGCCGCTCTCCTTCGTCCGAACCTCGCTCACGGCGCCGCGACCCTAGCAGCGACCCACTCCCAGTGGGCTCGGAGCCCGTCGGCGAGACCGGTGGTGGGCGCCCACCCGAGCTCGGCGCGGGCTTTCGCGACGTCCGCACGGGTGCGGCGAACGTCGCCGACCGCGGCGCCGTGCCGTTCGATCGCGAGCTCGCCTCCGGCGACGCGCTCGGCAAGGGCGATCGCTTCGCTCATCGACGCTTCCTCGCCGCCGCCGACGTTGTAGATCTCCCCGGCCCGCCCCTTTGTCATTGCGGCGATCGTGGCCGCGACGGCATCGGCGACGTAGGTGAAGCTGCGCGACACCGAGCCGTCGCCGAAGAGCCTGAACTGCGTCTCGGCGGCCAACGCCTCGAGCATGGGCGTGAACGCCATGTCCGGCCGCTGGCGCGGGCCGTAGACCGTGAAGTAGCGGAGCCCGACCGCATCGAGCCCGGTGGAGCGGGCGTGCGCGAAGGCGAGGTGCTCGACGCACAGCTTCGTCACGCCGTAGGGCGCGATCGGCCGCGGGACGACGTCCTCGCTCGTCGGGTAGGTCTCGGCGTCGCCGTACACCGACGAGGAGGACGCGTACACGACCCGCGCTCCGCGCCGCGCCGCCGCCTCGAAGAGGCGCGCGCTCGCGTGGACGTTCCGCGCGACGTAGAGCTCGAACCCCGGTCCGAAGCTCGCGCGGACGCCGGGCTGGCCGGCGAGATGGAAGACGGCGTCGACGTCCGCGAGGAGCCCGTCGAGGTCGGCGTCGAGCAGGTCGGCCTCGACGACGCCGCTGCCGTCGGCGTTCGCGCGCTTGCGCGCCGGGTCGTAGTAGTCGTTGAAGGAGTCGAGCCCGACGACGTCGTGCCCCTCGGCGACGAGGGCCTCGGCGAGGTGCGACCCGATGAACCCTGCGGCACCGGTGACGAGGTAGCGCATCAGGTCTGCCCCGGCTCGGCGGCGAGCCGCTCCGGCAGCTCCTCGGCGAACGGCACGAGCTCCCCGTCCTCCCCGGGCACGAGGCAGAGGTCGGAGAAGAACCGTGTCATCACGACGCCTGCCCGGAACTCCCCGAGGCGCGGCTCGGGGCTCTCTCCGCGGGCGAGCGCCAGCGCGAGCTCCGGGTAGCGGCTCCCCGCCGCGAGCGGCAGCGGAAACGCACCGCCGAAGCGGGGGTTGACGTCCGTCACCGGCAGCGAGCCGTCCGGTTCCCGGAAGCACTGGATGTTGGCCGGGCCGACGATCCCGATCGCCTCCGCCACGCGCGCACCGTGCTCGATCAGCTCGCGATCGGCGAGCGACTCGCCCTTGATCGACTCTCCGCCTTTCGACTGGATCATCGAGCGCGGGATCGCGTTCAGGCAGCGGCCGCTCGTGTCGCAGAACACGTCGATCGAGAACTCGACCCCGAGGCAGCGCTCCTGCACCATCGAGTCGACCGGGGTGGAGCGGAGGTGGAACTCGAGCTGCTCGCGGTCGTCCGCGCGGTAGATGTGCCGGGAGCCGAAGCCCTCGCGCACCTTGACGAGGAGCGGGTAGCGCGCGTCGCCGGGGACCTCGTCGGCGAGCCACGAGCGCGGGCTCGGGATCCCGTTCGCCTCGAAGAAGGCGTGCGCGAGGTACTTGTCGCCCATCGTCCGGCACACCTCGGGCGACGGAGCGAGCACGAGCGCGGGCGCCAGCTCTTGCCGGCCGGCCGAGACGATCTCCTGGTCGAGGTCGGTGAGGGGGACGACGAGCCGCACGTCGTGCTCGGCGACGAGCCGCGCCAGCGCCGAAACGTACGCAGGATCGTCGACCCGCGGCACGAGAGCCCGGTGATGAGCGTGGTAGAGCGCCGGTGCGAGAGGGTCGAGGTCGGCGGCGACGGTG
>DASSBI010000328.1:0-7110 GCA_035698965.1 Gaiella sp.
ACGCGAGGAGCAGGGCGAAGAGCGCGGCCTCCGTGGCGATCAGGAGCAGCATCCCCCACCACGCCGGCTCGCGGGTCAGCGGCGGCGCCCGGTGCGCGACGCTCGTCATGCCTCACGCTCCCGGCCGACGGGCCAGTGCCATGCCCCGAGCGCCAGCGCGGCGATGGCGCCGGCGACGATCGCCACCCACCAGACCTGGATGATCAGGCCGACGAAGACGAGCGCGAGCGCGACTGCGAGCCAGAGCGGCACGAGCGACTCCTTCGGCATGTGGAGCACGCGCTCTGGATCGCCCTCGAGAAGCGACGTCTCCGTGGTCAGGTGCCCGTCGGGAAGCGTGACGTTCGTCGGATGCGAGCGTCCGTCCCAGAGCGGCACCTCGCTCCGGACGATCGGGATCGTGGTGAAGTTGTACGGCGGCGGCGGCGACGTCGTCGCCCACTCGAGCGTCGGCGCGCCCCACGGGTTGTCGCCCGCAGGCTCGCCCACGATGTACGTGCGCACGATGTTCACCGCCACCACGACGAGCCCGATCGCGAGCACGTAGGCGCCGATCGTCGAGAGCAGATTGAGCGTGCCCCAGCCCATGTCGGACGGGTACGTGTAGACACGGCGCGGCATCCCGAGGAGGCCCGAGATGTGCATCGGGAAGAACGCGAGGTTGAAGCCGCCGAAGACGAGCCAGAAGCTGACCTGGCCGAGCGTCTCGCTCGGCATCCGGCCGGAGATCTTCGGCAGCCAGTAGTGGATGCCCGCGAGGATCGGGAACACGGCCCCGCCGAAGAGCACGTAGTGGAAGTGCGCGACGACGAAGTACGAGTCGGTTACCTGCTGGTCGAACGGGATCACGGCGAACATCACGCCGGTCACGCCGCCCAGGACGAAGACGAGGAAGAAGCCGAGCACGTAGTAGAGCGGCGTCCGCAACACGGGGCGGCCGCCCACGAGCGTCGCGAGCCAGCCGAACACCTGCACGCCGCTCGGGACCGCGATCAGCAGGCTCGCAGCTGCGAAGAACGTGATGGTCAGCTGCGGGAGCCCCACGGCGAACATGTGGTGCACCCAGACGCCGAACCCGAGGAACGCGATCATCATCGTCGCGAGCGCCATCCACGTGTACGCGACCATCGGCCGGCGCGCGAACGTCGGCACGATCGTGGACACGATCCCCACCGCGGGCAGGAAGATGATGTAGACGTCCGGGTGGCCGAAGATCCAGAAGAGGTGCTGCCACAGCACCGGATTGCCACCGCCCGACAGCTCGAAGGTCCGGAAGCCGAACAGGCGGTCGAGCTCGAGGAGGCCCGACGCGGCGGTGAGCGCCGGAATCGCGAACACGACCGCGAGCGACGTCCCGAGCACCGCCCAGCAGAAGAGCGGGATCCGGTTGATCGACATCCCGGGCGCGCGGAGCTTCGCGATCGTGACGATGAAGTTGATCGCGCCGGCCGTCGTCGAGATCCCGAGGAAGATCAGTCCCAGGCCGTAGAAGTCGACGTTCGGACCGCTGTCGAACTGCTTCGCGGAGAGCGGGACGTAGTTGAACCACCCGACGTTCGGCGCCTTGCCGAGCACGAGCCCGGAGTACAGGAAGAGGCCGGCGCCGAGGAAGACCCAGTAGCCAAATGCGTTGAGCTTCGGAAACGCCATGTCCCGTGCGCCGATCTGGAGCGGGACGAAGTAGTTCCCGAACCCCGAGAGCATCGGCGTGGCGAACAGGAAGATCATCGTCAGGCCGTGCATGGAGAAGAGTTGGTCGTACGCCTCGGGCGAGAGCAGCCGTTGGTCCGGGCGAGCGAGCTGCGAGCGGAGCGCCGCCGCCTCGAGCCCGCCGAGGAAGAAGAAGAGGAGCGCGGTCGCCATGTAGCGGGTGCCGATCCGCTTGTGATCGACGGTCGCGAACCACGCGACGATGCCCGCCGGCTCGGCCCATGAGCGGCGGAGGCGCGGTGCGTCGACGACCGTCACCGCAGAGTCCTCAGGTAGGCGAGCAGGTCCTGCAGCTGCGACCCGCTCAGGGCGGTAGCGGGCATCTTGTTGCCCGGCTTCAGATGCTGGGGGTCGAGGATCCAGCCCGCGAGATACCCGGGGGTGTTGGGGACGACGCCTGCACCGATCGACTGCCGTGACGCGAGGTGCGTCAGGTCGGGGCCGATCTTGCCGCTCGCGTTGGTCCCGGCGATCGTGTGGCAGTAGACGCAGGCCGACCCGAGGAGCACCTGCTGCCCGCGCTGCTCCGCGGGTGTCTGCGGCTGCGGCGCGGGTTGCGACTCGCTGGCGAGCCACGCGTCGAGCTTGTCGCGCGGCTCGGCGACAACCGTGAACGCCATGTGCGCGTGCTGCAGGCCGCAGAACTCCGCGCACTGCCCGCGAAAGACGCCGGCACGGTCGGCTCGCAGCCGGATCACGTTCCGCTGTCCCGGGATCATGTCGATCTTTCGGTTCAGCTCCGGCACCCAGAAGCTGTGGATCACGTCGCCGGAGAGGGCGACGATCGTCACGGTCTCGTCGACGGGGATGTGGATCTCGTTCGCCGTGCGGACGTGGTGATCGGGGTACTCGACGTCCCAGAACCACTGGCGCCCGGTGACCTGGATCGTCATCACGGAGCTCGACGCTCCCGCGGCCGAGGACGTCGTCGAAACCGTCCCCAGGGTCAGGGCGAACAGCGCGGCGAGGACGACGAGCGGGACGAGGACACCGGCCACGCCGACGAAGATGTGCGCGCCGCGGTTGCGCCCTCCGGGCGCGTCGGCCGGCGTGGCAGTACCTCGCCGCCGGACAACCACCACGACGACGAGCGCGAGCACGACGGCGAAGACCACCGCCGAGCCGACGAGCATCACCCACCAGATCGTCGCAATGTCGCTCGAAGCCTTGCTGGCAGGCTGGAGGGTCGACTGGTCCGAGCCGCACCCGGCGAGCAGCAGGACGAGCGGGAAGCCGAGGAGCAGGAGAGCGGCGTTTCGGGATCGACCGACGCGGGCATGTCCATCGCAGTACGATCCAATACGACGCACAGCGGCGGCGTGCCCAGAACATGGATCCCGCAAACATCTCGCCCGAAGATCGCGACCTGCTGGCCCGGCTGGCCGACCTTCGCCTCACGCTGTTGCGCTTCGAGCGAGCTTCGGACGCGATCGTGCGGCGCTGCGGCCTCACCCCGCGCCAGTACCTGCTACTGCTCACGCTCGAAGGCCGGCACGAGGGTACGGCCTCGATCGGGGTCCTGTCCGAGGAGCTCGGGCTCGCGCAGAGCACGGTCACCGAGCTCGCCGATCGCTCGGAGACGAAGGGCATCGTGCGGCGGGAATCGTCCCGACAGGACGGGCGCGTGGTGCTCGTCGGCACGACGGCCGAAGGACGCCGCTTGCTGGCGCTCGTCCTGGCACAACTCGAGGTCGAGCGCGAGCATCTCGGCACCGCCCTCGACCGGATCGCCGCGGTGCTACCGGTGACCGACGCGTGGTCCCGCAAGAGGCCGAGGACGGCCGAGGATCGCTAGCGTCACGTCACTGAGACCGCAACCGCAGCCACGCGACCCTCTCTCGTGGGCGTCGGGTCGATGAAGACCTGCTGCACGGCCGGGACGGCGCCTCGCACGCCCCGCTGCAGCTCGTCCATCACGCGCTCGATCGACGGTGTCGAGAGCTCGTCCACGAGCTCGAGCCTCGCGGCGACCAGGATGTCCTCGGGGCCTATCTGCATCGTCAGGAGCTCGGAGACCGAGAGCACGGACGGATGTGCCGAGAGCGCCCGCTCGATCGCCCGCCGATCGTCGGGGGTCGCCGACTCCCCGATCAGCATCCGCTTGGCGTCGCGACCGATCGCGTAGGCGACGAGCGCGAGGATCAGGCCGATCCCGATCGACGCGATCCCGTCCCACACGGCGTCGTGCGTGACCCGGACGAGCGTGAGGCCGGTGAGCGCGACGATGACGCCGGCGACCGAGGCCGAGTCCTCGGCAAGGACGACCTTCACCGTCGGGTCGCGGCTCTCACGGACGTAACGGGCGACGGGCTTGTCCGCGTCCCGGGCCTGCCGCCTCATCTGGCCCACGGCGCGTCCCAGCGCAATGGACTCCGCGACGAGAGCGATCGCGAGCACGACGAAGCCGGCACGGAGGTCGTTCTCGACGTGGCCGCCGCGAAGGACGAGCGCCCCGTGAACGATCGAGAAGATCGCGCCGCCGACGAAGATCATCACGGCCGCCATCAGCGCCCAGAAGAAGCGCTCCTTGCCGTGGCCGAACGGATGCCCCTCGTCGGGACGGCGCTTGCCGAGCGAGAGCGAGACGAGGAGAAAGATCTGGTTCACGCAGTCCGCGGTCGAGTGCACCGCCTCGGCGAGCAGGGCGCTCGAGCCCGTGAGGACGCCGCCGGCCAGCTTCGCCACGGCGATGAAGAGGTTCGCCGCAAGAGCGAACAGGATCGTCTTCCGGTTCTCCGACTCCATCCGTCTCCGCTCCGGCTGCGTTCGCGAGCGACCGAGGATGCCCGGATCCGGTAGGGGCGAAACCGAGAGCTCTGGTTTGGCCGCCGGTGAGGCCGGCTACCACCGGGTCGTGCCCTCCTCGTCGACGCGACCCGAGAAGAGGCTCGACGAGAAGCGCCGAGAGGCGAGAACGTGCCGCCGCTGCGACCTCTGGCGCGACGCGACCAGGGTCGTCTTCGGCGAAGGCCCCGTCCCGGCCCGTGCGATGCTCGTCGGCGAGCAGCCGGGCGACGTCGAGGACCGGCGCGGCGTGCCCTTCGTCGGGCCGGCCGGGAAGCTTCTGCGCGAGGTCCTGGCCGAGGTCGGGCTGCGGGAGAAGGACGTCTACCTGACGAACGCCGTCAAGCACTTCAAGTGGCGGCCGAAGGGCACCCGCCGGATTCACGACACGCCGAACTGGACCGAGGTCAGAGCCTGCGACGTCTGGCTACGGGCGGAGCTGGAGCTCGTGCAGCCGAAGGTCCTCGTCTGCCTCGGGCGCACCGCGACCCAGGCGCTGCTCGGACGCGAAGCGCGGGTGACGGCGCTCCGCGGCCGCGTCCTCGACGTCCCCGAGCTCGCGCTGCCGGTTGTCGTGACGTTTCACCCGTCCGCCGTGCTCCGCGCCGGCGAGGAGCGCGAGCGGCGCCGCGCGGAGCTCGCGGACGACCTCGAGCTCGCGCGCGCGTCCGCACGAGCGGCACGCCGAGGTGTCGAAACCGCGTCGCGTGGGTAGCGCTACCGAACACCAAGTCGAGCGAACGAAGGAGAGGAACATGGACAGCGATCGCGTCGAAGGGAAGACGAAGCAGCTCGAGGGAGAGGCCCAGGAGGGCTGGGGCAAGCTCAAGGACAAGGCCCGTGACGTCGCCGACGACGTCGAGGACGCCGTCGACCGGGACGACGACAAGGACGAGGCGGACGACAAGCGCGCCAGCTGACCGCACTGGGATCCGACGAACACGCTACGAACCCGAAGGGAGCGAGACCGTGCCGCCACGCGGAGTGAAAAAAGGCAGCAAGCGGGCCCGGCAGTACGAGCACATCAAGGACTCCCTCCTGGACGAGGGCAAGTCGGAGGACACGGCCGAGGAGATCGCCGCACGCACCGTCAACAAGGAGCGCGCACGCCACGGCGAGGCGAAGGAGTCGTCGCGGCTCTCGCGCGACGACATCTCCTCAGGCCGGCGCGGAGGGCTCCGCTCCCACCGAAAGGGTCCGCGCGGTCGCACGAAGGACCAGCTCTACGAGGAGGCCAAGGACAAGGGCGTCAAGGGCCGCTCGAAGATGACGAAGGCCGAGCTCGCGCGGGCCGTCGGAGGCAGGAGTTGACGCCCGACGTCGCCCGGGACCTGCTCGGGCTCTCGGTGCGCGCCGACGGTGTCCGACTCGGAACCGTCGGCGCCGTCTGGGTGGACTCCCGAGACGAGGTCCTCGGGTTGGAGGTGCGGAGCGCCTGGAACAAGGACACTCACTACCTACCCTACGCGACGGTCAGCGTTCGGGACGGCGCCGTCAACACGAGCTCGCTCACCGTCCTCGGGACGGGCCCGACCACCTTCTTCGCCGAGCAGGGCGCGCGTCGGGTCGCCCTCTCCGAGGCGGTAGGTTTGGCCACGACGGGCATCGGGTAGATCCTCGCGGCGGGTATGCAGGCGCGGGAAAAAGAGATCATGAGCGATACGGACTCGACGGACTTCGGCGTCGAAACGATCGAAGGCGACGAGCCGGGGGTGATCATCGCGGTCCACGGGCAGGCGGACCTCCACACGGCTCCGCAGCTCCGCGAGGCGATGACAAACGCCATCGACGGCGGTGCCACCTCCTTGATCGTCGACCTCTCCGACGCGACCTTCGTCGACTCGATGACGCTCGGCGTCCTGCTCGGGGCCGTCAAGCGGCTCCGACCGCACGGCGGCAAGGTCGCCGTGGTCTGCGTCTCACCGCACATCCGGAGGATCTTCGAGATCACGCTGCTCGATCGTGTCTTCGCGCTCCACGAGACGCTCGACGACGCGCAGCGGGCGGCGCGATCCCGCGGATGAGCGACTCGGCCGACGCGCGCCCGCCGGCGCGCACCGCGGTCGAGTTCCCGGCGCGCGACGGGTACCGCGGCGTCGCCTCGCTCGTGCTGGGCGGTGTCGCCGCGCGCTTCGAGCTTCCGGTCGACCGCGTCGACGATCTCCTGCTCGGGGTCGACAGCCTCCTAATGCAGGGCGTCGTCGAAGACGTCGCGCGTGTCGAGGCGACAGCGACCGAGACGGAGCTGACAGTGCGCGTCGGCGTGTTCCGGCAGGGACAGCTGGACGACGCGGCCGTTCGACGGGTCGTCGCCCGGCTCGTCGACACCGTGCGGGAGGTTCCCGCGGACGGCGGCGGCGGCGCCTGGATCGAGCTCGGGATGAACGTCGCCCGACGGGACGGGGCGTGAACGTGACGCAGGACGTCGACTTCGTCGCCCTGATCGAGGCATACCGAGACGGGGACGAGAGCGCCCGCGACAGGCTCGTCGAGCGCTACATGCCCCTCGTCCGCAGCCTCGCCGGCCGCTACGCGGGGCGCGGTGAGCCGCAGGAAGACCTCGTCCAGGTCGGGTCGATCGGCCTGCTGCTCGCGATCGAGCGCTTCGACACGAGC
>DASSBI010000329.1:0-4842 GCA_035698965.1 Gaiella sp.
AGCGCGCCCTCCACGGCCGCTCGCCGCAGGCGGTGCACGGCGGCTGGACCATCGCGGCGCGGCACGCAGGCGTCGTCCTCGGGCTGCTGCTGCTGACGCCGGTGTTCACCACGGCCCTCGACCGGAACGAGGAGCGTGCGCTCCGGGCGGGGGCGGCCGCGGTCCTCGACAGCAACATCCCGCCGCTCGAGAAGCTCGCGGTCGCCCAGGACGTGCTCGCGATCGTCCGCGCCTCTGACCGAGAGGTGCCCGACGTCCGTGGGGCATTCGCCGACCGTCCGGACACGCCCGAGTACCGCGGCCTCGAGGACGAGCTCGTCGCGCAGCTCGACCGCGCCGTGACCGCCGCGTTCTCGCGCCCGTTCCTGCTCGCCGCGCTGCTCGCACTCGCGGCTCTCGTTCCGATCGTGCTCTCCCGCAGGGCGGTGGGTGCGTGAAAGCGCTGCCGATCCTGGTCGCGGCGATCCTCGCGTGCACGCTCGTCGGCGGCTACGTCGCGCTCGGCGGCACGTCGTTCGAGCCGAGCCCCGTCGCAGACCCGTGCGCGCCGCGTCCGCCCAGGGAAACGGAGGACACGGGGGAGCGGATCGAGGTCGTGCTGCTCGCCGCGGCGGACGGGACCGCCTGCGAGCTCGGGGTGTCGCGCGAGGAGCTCGTCCTCGCGCTCCGGAGCGTCGACGACCTCGACGCGCTGGCTCGGAAGGAGGGGAAGTCGCGCGACGACCTCGAGGAGGCGCTCCGCGCAGGCCTTGGCCGTGCCGTCGACGAGGGTGAGAGCCAGGGGCTGATCGGCGGTACGACAGCCTCCGGGTTGAGATTCGCCGCGGATCACCTGCCGCTCGGGCTCCTCCTCTCGGTGCTGCGCGGCGCGTCGTCCCTGATCGGGTGACGCAGTAGGGTGCGCCCCGTGAAGGGGCGGCGCAAACAGATCGTGCTCGGGGCGCTCGGCCTCACGGTCGTCGTCGTCACGTTCGCCGTCGTCCTGCCGCGGATCGCGAGCTACACCGACGTCTGGGCCGTCGTGAAGCAACTCGATACCACGTGGCTGCTGGCGCTCGGCGCGGCCGTCGTCGTCAACGTCGTCACGTACGCGCCACCGTGGATGATCGCGCTGCCCGGGCTCCGCTTCCGCCAGGCGCTGCCCTTCACGCAGGCCTCGACCGCGCTGACCTACGTCGCACCGGGCGGCGGGATCGTGGGGATGGCGGGCTCGTACGGCCTCCTGCGTATGTGGGGCTTCGGCTCGAGCGACGTCGCGCGCGCGGTGACGCTCACCGGAATCTGGAACCAACTCGCGAACCTGCTGCTCCCGGTCGTCGCCGTGCTGCTCCTCGCGCTCGACGAGGAGAGCAGCCCTCTGCTGACGACCGTCGCCGTGGTCGGGGCCGCCGTGTTCGCGGCCGCCGTCGTGCTGCTCGCACTCGTCTTCTGGAGCGACTCCTTCGCGCGGAGGATCGGAGATGCATGTCAACGCGCGCTCAACCGGGTGCTGCGCGCGCTCCGCCGCGACGTGGTGGTGGGGTGGGCCGAGCGCCTCGTCCACTTCCGCCGTGTCACCGTCGACCTGATCCGCCGGCGCTGGCCCTGGCTGACGCTCGCCGCGATCGTCGGCAACGTCACCGTGTTCGTCGTGCTGCTCGTCTCCCTGCGCGCCGTCGGGATCGGAGCGGGCGAGATCACCTGGGTCGAGGCGTTTGCGGGCTGGTCGCTCGCGCGGGCGCTGCAACTGATCCCGCTGACGCCCGGCGGAGTCGGGCCTGTCGAGCTCGGCATGACGGGAATCCTGGTCGGCTTCGGCGGCGCCAACGCGGAGGTCGTCGCGGCCGTACTCATCTACCGCGCCTTCACCGTGGTGCCGACGCTGCTCCTCGGGCTCGCGACGATGGCGGCGTGGCGCTGGCTCGGGCCGAAACGCCGCGAGGAAGGAGTCGGTGAGCCCGCAGGGAATCAGCCCGGCGGGTGAAAGATCAGAGTCACAAGGACGAGATGTCCGCGGCGATCCGCGGCGACTTCCAGCGGCTCCGCGATCGTGGTGTGGCGGCGACGCTTGCACCACGCCACGCCAAGGCCGGTTCGACTCCCGCGGACGTGATCGCGGAGCACGAGGAGCCCGGGGTCCCCGACGTCGTCACGGCACTCGCGGAGCCCGTCACCGAGCCGCAAG
This sequence comes from Gaiella sp., assembly GCA_035698965.1. Classification (GTDB taxonomy): domain Bacteria; phylum Actinomycetota; class Thermoleophilia; order Gaiellales; family Gaiellaceae; genus Gaiella. The sequence continues at coordinate 2,165 of DASSBI010000329.1, forward strand.
CGGACGAGAGCGACGACATCCCGGACGCCGGCCGCCACGGCTTTCTCGCGCGCCTGCTCGGCCGCTGACAGGGTACGGGAAGCCGCACTCCGCGGCGGTTGGCGGTGGCTAGCGTGCGCGTCGTGCGCGCCGTCCGCCACGTGATGCGCCTCGTCTGGGGCGACGATCTCGACCCTGCTCTGCGCCCGGTTCTCGGCGTGACCTTGATCGGCACCGCCGCGGGCTCGGCGATGTGGACGTTCATGTCGATCTGGGCCGTCGAGGAGCTCGGCGCCAAGGCGGCGCTGCCGTTCGCGCTGCTCGTCGGCGCCGTGTTCTCGGCGCTGAGCGGCTTCGCGGGCGGCTATCTGTCCGACCGGATCGGCCGGCGCCGGGTGATCCTGATCGGGAACGGCGTGATGGTCGGCTACCCGCTACTTCTCTTCGCGCTCTCCGACGCGAAGTGGGCCGGCCTGGCGGCGCTCGCGTTCGCGGGCGTATTCGGCGCGCTCGGCGGCTCGGTCGGCCAGGCGATGGTCGCCGATCTCGTCGCGCCGGAGCGCCGCCAGGCGGCCTACGCGTCGGTGCGCGTGGCGGCCAACATGGGCGTTGTCGTCGGGCCGCCGATCGGCGGTCTCCTGCTCGTCCTCGGGTCGTGGCCTGCGCTGTTCCCGTGCGTCGCGGTCATGTCGGCGACCGCGTGGGTGGTGGCGTACCTGTACCTGCCGCACAGGGGGGATTTCGCCCCCGACGGTCCGCCGGAGCACGGCTCGCTCGGCGTGATCCTTGCCGACAGGCGCTTCCTGCTCTTCCTCGGCTCGGCGGTCTTCGCGTGGCTGACCTACGTCGCCTACGAGGTGGTGCTCCCGGTGTCGCTCGTCGACGGCTACGGCTACCAGCCGGCGGCCTGGGGCTTCCTCGTCTGGGTCAACCCGCTGCTCGTCGCCCTCTTCCAGGTGCGGCTCACACGCCTCACGATGCCGGTGCCCGCGGCGCCGAAGCTCGTCGTGGCGCTCCTGGTGATGGGGCTTCCCTTCCTGCTCCTCGCGTGGACGCACAGCCTCGCGGCGATCCTCTTCGTGATCGTCGTATTCGTCGTCGGGGAGATGCTCTGGGTGCCGACGTCGCAGGCGGTCGTGGCCGAGCTCGCCCCGGCGGACATCCGCGGCGCGTACATGGGCGCGTTCGGCAGCGCACCGGCGATCGGGTTCGCGCTCTCGCCGCTGATCGGGCTCCAGATGCGCAACAGCTTCGGCGACGAGGCGACGTGGGCGATGTTCGCGGTCATCGGCGTCGTCGCCGCCGCCTTCGGCGGGCTTGCGCTGGCCGGCTTCGACCGGAAGACGCGGCGCGAGCGGTCTGCTGTACTGGAGGCGTGAGGCCCGAGGAGCGGGAGGCGATCCTTCGCGAGGACGCGCCACGTGCGCAGACCGCCCGCGAGCGCCGCCAGCTCGACGGGCTCGACGAGGATCTGCGCTCGAGCCCGTTGCGCTCGAAGCCGTTGCCTCTCCGCCTGCGGAACTTCCGTCCCACCGCGGACGGCTACCTCGCGTCGCTGGGCGGCCCGTTGCCGTACATGACGCGGCTGCGGGAGATCGAGGCGATGACCGCCGCGCACGAGCAGGCGCTCGAGGAGGAGCGGCGACGCCTCGCCTCGGAGATTCCTCCCGAGCGGTTCGACGACGCCTGGCGCGAGGTCGTCACCCGCTGGAGCTTCGACGAGGTCAACGACCTGATCGAGCGGCACAACCGCTGGTACCCCGTCGAGTCACGCCTGCCGATGGACCCGCGGCGGCGCGACTACGTGCTCGTCAACGGCCGCGACTACCGGCTGCGGCCGCTCGACTCGGGCTGGGTGCTCGAGCGCTTCCCCACAGCTGCCTGATCACGTCGGCCGCGGCACGGCCGTGCCGCGCCGCGCGGCGAGCAGCGTGACGGCGCAGAGGGCCGCCGCGAGGAGGTAGGGGACCGGGTCTCCGAAGACCTCCGCAAGAGCGCCTCCGAGCGCGGGGCCGATGAGCGCGCCGACGGCCCAGGCGGTGTTCGTCACGCCGAAGCCGATCCCCTGGGAGAGGCCCGCGCGCTCGGCCCGGTCGGCGACGAGCGCCATTCCCGGCGTGTAGAAGCCGCCGAACGTGACCGACGCCGCAACGACGAGCATCGCGACGACGAGGGGCTCCCTCGCGAGCGCGAAGGCGACTGCGACACCGATCGACGCCGTGAGGGCGACGCGGACGGGGAGGAGGCGTCCACGGCGATCGGAGATCCGCCCGACGACGGGGTTCACGACGACCTCGACAGCGCCTGCGGTGACGAAGACGGCGGCGATTGCGAGCGCTCCGTAGCCGGCATCGTCGAACAGAAGCGGGACGAGGACGTCGAGCGTCCCGAAGAAGAGCGCGGGCAGGGTGTTGAGCCAGAGCCCGCCGATGAAAGCCGGGTCGTGGAGAGCTCGACGCACCGCGCCCGGGCGGGCGGGCTCACGTGGAGGTGCGCCGACGACGGCGAGCGCCGCCGCGAGGACCGCGGCGACGAGCGCCACAGCGACGAACGAGGCACGGATGCCGACGAGATCGGCGACGCCGCCGAACATCGGCCCGCAGACGAAGCCGAACACGGCGAGGCCGAAGACGGTGCCGAGCGCCTGGCCGCGCCGCTCGCGCTCGACGCTGACGGCCACCCAGGCGAGGGCGCCGGCC
>DASSBI010000330.1:0-3054 GCA_035698965.1 Gaiella sp.
CACCGTGGTCGACCATCAGGATCGCCGTCGTGTAGCCGCCGATCGCCATGAAGGCCCCGTGACCGAGCGAGATCTGGCCGGTGTAGCCGGTGAGGATGTTGAGCCCGATCAGCGCGGTCAGGTAGATCGCCACGTACGCGAACTGCTGCGCGCGGAAGCCGGAGACGAACGACGGCAGCACGGCGACGACCACGGCCAGGCCGACGAAGGCGGCGATCGGTGCGAGTGCCCGCGAGCGCCTCAAACCCGCCTCACCTCGCTCTTGCCGAAGATGCCGGAGGGCTTGACGAGTAGGACGACGAGGATCACCGCGAGCGCCGCGGGGAGCCGCAGGTCCGCGCCGACGAAGTCGACGTATGCCCCGATGAGGTTCAGGCCGACGCCGAGCGTCAGCCCGCCGACGACAGCGCCGATCGGCGAGTCGATCCCACCGAGCACGGCCGCCGCAAACGCGTAGATCAGGAGCGCAGCCATGAGGTTCGGGTCGAGAAAGAGACTCGGCGCCGCGAGCATCCCCGAGATCGCCCCGAGCACCGCCGCGAGTCCCCAGCCGAGCGAGAGCATCCATGTGACGCGCACGCCGACGAGCCGTGCCTCCGCGGGATTGACGGCCGCCGCCCGCATCGCGAGGCCGATCTTCGTGTACTGGAACAGCGCCCACAGCACGGCCACGGTGGCGAGCACGACCCCGATCGTCCCGATGTCCTGGATCGAGATCGCGACGCCCGCGATGTCGATCGTCCGGGTCGGGAACGGGCTCTGCATAGCGCGCACCTCCCCGGACCAGATCCACGTCACGAGGCCGTTCAGCGCGAGGAGCAGGCCGATCGTGACGATCACGACCCTGAGCAGGGAGCCTTTGTCGTTCGGCCGGATGATCCCCTGGTGGATCGCGACCCCGCCGGCGAACGACGCGAGCAGCGTGACGGCGAACGCCGGCCAGTAGCTCCAGCCGTGGTTCGTCGTCAGCGTCCACGCGATGTACGTCGAGAAGGTCGCCATCTCGCCCTGCGCGAAGTTGATGACCCCGGTCGCGCGATGGATCAGGACGAGAGCGAGGGCGAGCGACGCGTAGATCGAGCCCGACGCGAGCCCCGCGACGACCTGCTGCCAGAAGTCAGCCATCAGTAGCCGAGGTAGCTCCGTCGCACGGACTCGTTCTCGCGCAGCTCGTCGCTCGAGCCCGCGACGGCCACCTTCCCCACCTCGAGGACGTATGCGCTCGACGCGCTCTGGAGCGCGATCCGCGCGTCCTGCTCGACGACGAGCACCGTCAGCCCCTCCTTCTCGTTGAGCTCGCGCACGATCCGGAAGATCTCGCGCACGATCATCGGCGCGAGACCGAGCGACGGCTCGTCGAGCATGAGGAGCCGTGGCCGGGCCATCAGCGCCCGCGCGACCGCGAGCATCTGCTGCTCGCCTCCGGAGAGGGTCCCGGCCGGCTGGTTGGCGCGGTCGGGAAGCCAGGGGAACCATTGCGAGACGCGGTCGATGTCCGCGCGCAGGCTTCGTTCGCGGCGTGTGTACGCGCCGAGCTTGAGGTTCTCGGTCACGGTCAGCTCGGTGAACGTGCCGCGGCCCTCGGGGACGTGGACGACCCCCGCCCGCGCCACCGCCTCGGGGCCGCCGCGCAGCGGCTTCCCGCCGAACTCGATCCTCCCCGTCCGGCGGACCGTGCCCGAGACGGCCCGCAGCGTCGTCGTCTTGCCGGCGCCGTTCGCGCCGAGGACGGCGACCACCGCGCCTTCGGGAACCTCGAGCGAGATGCCGCGCAGGGCCTGGACCGGCCCGTACCGGGCCTCGACGCCCTCGAGCGTGAGCAGCGCGCTCATCTGTCCCCTCCAGCCATGGCCGCGACGGACGTGACAACGTGCCTGGCACCACAACGTGTCACCTTCGGACGACTTGACAGGTATGCAGCCCGTCCGTCCGGGACATGGCCGAAGCGGACGTGTCGACGTGCCTGGCACGTTTCCGGCCCGGTCGCCGACGCGCGCACTGCCGAGCGCGGCCGCACGGCGCTCACTCGTCCACCCCGAGGTATGCCTCGATCACCGCCGGATCCGCCTGCACCTGGGCCGGCGGCCCGGAGGCGATCTTGCGCCCGAAGCTCAACACGTTGACGTGGTCGGAGACCCGCATCACGAGGCTCATGTGGTGCTCGACGAGCAGGATCGTGAGTGCCCGCTCGTCGCGGAGCCGCACGATGAAGTCGCCGAGCTCCTCGACCTCCTCGTGGTTGAGCCCGCCGGCCGGCTCGTCGAGCAGCAGGAACGTGGGCTGCGCCATCAGCGCGCGCGCGATCTCGACGCGCTTCTGGGTTCCGTACGGCAGCGCCGCGGCCGGCACGCTGGCCCGGCTCGCCAGCCCGACGACGTCGAGCGCCTCCAGAGCGTCCTGCTCCCCCACCCGGCGACCGAGCGCGTGCCCGCCGACGAGGACGTTCTCGAGGACGGTCATCGAACGGAACAGGTTGATGTTCTGGAACGTCCGGGCGATGCCCCGCCGCACGATCTGGTGCGGCGCGGTGCGCAGCAGTGTCGTCCCGTCGAGCTCGACGTCCCCGGAATCGGGCGTGTAGAGCCGCGTGATGACGTTGAACACCGTCGTCTTTCCCGCGCCGTTCGGGCCGATCAGGCCGGACACGATGCCCCGGTCGACGTCGAAGGAGACGCCGTCCAGAGCCACGATGCCGCCGAACCGCAACGTGACGTCCCGCACCGAGAGCAGCATCGAGCGACGATCCTAGAGGGTTGGTGCGACGGGGGCCGGCTACGGGAGCCGGGGCGCGCTCAGGAGCGAGAGACCCGCGGCACCGGCGAGGAGCAGCGCGCCGGCGGCGACGAAGGCCGCCGTCACCTCGCGCGGACGGTCCTCGCGCCCGACGCGGGAACCAAGGCCGGAGTACACCTTCTCGAGCGTGCTGGCGCTCTCCGCGTCGAAGGACTCGGCCCCCGTGTACTCGGCGATCGCGCCCAGGGTCTCCCGGTCCGGCGGCACGGGGATCACCTGCTCCTGGCCGGGCGGCCCGGCGAGGATCGTGCCGCCGTCGGT
>DASSBI010000331.1:0-3517 GCA_035698965.1 Gaiella sp.
GACGAGCGCGTCGAGACGACCGAGCTCGGGAAGCGCGTCGTCCACGTCGACGCCGTGCACCTCGAACCCGGCCTCCTCGAAGACGCTCACCGTCGCGCTCCCGATGCCGCCGCGCGAGCCCGTGACGACCGCGATGCTCACGCGAGGGCCGCCTTCGCACACGGCGCGTCGGTCACGAGCACGTCGAGCAGCCCGCTCCTGAGCGCGCCTGCGACGGCATCCCGTTTCCTCCGCCCTGCCGCCACCGCGATCACGCGCGTGCGCCGCAGCTGCGCGACCGTGAGTGCGATCGAGCGCTCGGCGGCGATGATCCGCCCCTCGCGGTCGAAGACGTGCACGAGGATGTGGCCGGCCCCGTCCTCCCGCGCGCCGATCCCGACGAGTGCGACGGAGACGCTGGCGAACATCGCCGTCGTGCGGGCGACGGTGCGGCGCAAGGCCGCCGCGTCGGCGACGGCCGGCGCCTCGAGCGGATGGAACGCGCCGCCGCTCCAAACCGCGTAGCGGGCGGCGAGCTCCGTCGGGCCCGTGCCCGGGGCGAGCCCGTCGATCGCCCCGCACACCTGGACGACGGGCACGCCCGGCCCGGGTGGCGCGAGTCGGCGCTCGATTGCGGCCAGCGTCTCTCCCCACGCCATGCCGAGGACGTCGTCGGCGCGCAGGAGACGCGGCAAGAGCGCAGCCGCGGCGGTCGCCACGTCGTCGACGACGAGCGCCCTCTCCAGCTCGTAGCGCTCCTCGAGGGCACGCGAGAGGCCGTCGTCGACGGGCGCGGGCTCGTCGATCTCGAAGCGGACGACGCCCTCCGTCCGTGCCTGCTCGAGCAGACGCACCACCTTGAAGCGCGACACACCGAGCCGGTCGGCGATGTCCTGCTGCGTGAGGTCGCGGACGTAGTAGAGCCGTGCGACCTCGGCCATCTCCGCCTTGCTCATTCGTGCATACTTTTGCACAGATGAGCGAAGAGCGCTACGACGTGCTCGTCGTCGGAGCGGGCTCGGCCGGGGCGACGGCCGCGATCGCGGCCGCGCGGACGGGTGCGCGGACGCTGCTCGTCGACCGCTTTGGCTTCCTCGGCGGGACGTCGACCGCGGTGCTCGACACGTTCTACGCCTTCTACACGCCGGGCGAGCGCCCCGAGAAGGTCGTCTCCGGCATCCCGGACGAGGTCGTCGCGCGGCTGATCGAGCGCGGAATGGCCTTCGAGCGGCCGAACACGTACGGCGCCGGCACGGGCATTACCTATGACCCCGAGACGCTCAAGCGCGTCTGGGACGAGCTGACGGAGGAGGCCGGCGTGCGGACGCTCCTGCACTCCTTCGCGTTCGGTGTCTCGGTCGAGGGCGGTCGCGTCACCGGTGTCGACGTCGCCACGAAGAGCGGCGTGCGCCGGCTGCGGGCGGCCGTCGTCGTCGACGCGAGCGGCGACGCGGACGTCTGCGCGCTCGCCGGCGCGCCGTTCGAGCCGCCGGGCGAGGGCGTGCAGAGTCTCTCGACTGTCTTCCGGATGGCGAACGTCGACGTCGAGCGCGCCGAGGCCGTGCCGAAGCAGGAGCTCTGGGAGCGGATGCGCGAGGCGCGGGATTCGGGTCGCTACGCGCTGACGCGGATCGAGGGCTCCGTGCACCGTACGCCGCACGAGGGCGTGATGATGGCGCTGATGACGCGTGTCCGGAACGTCGACGCGACCGACGCCGACCAGCTCGCCGCGGCCGAGCGCGAGGGCCGCCGCCAGGCGCACGAGTACTTCCGGTTCCTCCGCGAGAACGTCCCCGGTTACGAGCGCGCCGCCCTGGTCTCGACGAGCCCGGCGATCGGCGTGCGCGAGAGCCGGCGCATCGTCGGCGAGCACGTCCTCACGGCCGACGAGATTCTCGCTGCGACGCAGTTCCCCGACCAGGTCGCGCGCTGCGGCGCGCCGATCGAGGAGCACCATGCGGGGGACGACACCCGGTGGGTGTACCTCGCCGACGGGTCGACGTACGGCATCCCATTCCGGGCGCTGCAACCGCATGGGCTCGAGAACGTGCTCGTCGCAGGACGCTGCTTCTCGGCGACGCACGATGCCCACGCTTCGGCGCGCTCGATGGGAACATGCATGGCGATGGGCCAGGCGGCGGGCACCGCGGCCGCGCTCACGGACGAGCCGAAGCGGCTCGACCCCGAGGTGCTTCGTGCGCGGCTGCGCGACGACGGGGCCGATGTCGGCGGTTGAGGCGATTCGCGCGGCGCGCCTCGTCGCGATCCTCCGGCGCACGGCCGACGTCGACGCGCAGGTTGCGCGCCTCGCCGCGGCCGACGTGCGTGTCGTCGAGATCACGCTCGACAGCGACGACGCGCTCGGCGCGATCGAGCGGGCGCGCGCCCGCGGCGACCTGACCGTCCTCGCGGGCACGGTGCGCAAGCCCGCCCAGGTCGACGCTGCAGTCTCGGCCGGCGCGGAGGCAATCGTCTCGCCGGGTCTCTCCGCCGCCGTCCTCGAGCGTGCCGCCGCACTCGAGACGCCGGCCATCCCAGGCGCGCTGACGCCGACGGAGGTCGAGAAGGCCTGGCGGTCCGGCGCGGCGCTGGTCAAGCTGTTCCCAGCCCGCGTCGGAGGCCCGCGCTACGTCGAGGACGTGCTCGCGCCGCTTCCGGACGTCCCGCTGCTCGTCACCGGAGGCGTCGACGCCGCGAACGCACGCGCGTTCCTCGACGGCGGCGCCGTCGCCGTCGGTGTCGGCTCGGGTCTCGGAGACGACGACGAGCTGCGCCGCCTGCTCGCCGCCGTCGCCTAGACGACGACGTCGGAGAAGGCGCCTGTCGTCTCGTCCTTGAGGATCAGCTTGCGGCGGCCGTCGGGCATCTGCTCCTCCTTGATCACCGTGTGGCCGTCGTGCTCGCGCCGGGTCCGCGCAATCGGCGGAGCGGTGCCGCCGCGCCAGTCGTCGAGCTGCACCGGCTCCCAACGCCGCGAGGCCGCCGAGGCATAGCACGCGTCCATCACCGCGTTCACGACGTACCCGTCGTAGAACGTCTCCCTCGGCGCTCGTCCGGAGTCCATCGCGTCGAACATGTCCGTGAACATGTCGACGTAGCCGAGCTCGGCGACCTCATCCCCGACGGGGAAGAGCCAGCCGCTCGCCGTCTCGGCCTTCTCCGCGACGTACCCCGCACCCTCGCCCGAGGAGAACATCTCGAAGCCCGTCCGCAGGAAGTGGTTCGTCCAGATCGTCCCCTCTGTGCCGGCGACCTCGTCGCGCAGGTCCATGCCGCCCCGGAACGTCCACGACACCTCGAACTGCCCCATCGCGCCCGACTCGAACCGGATCAGGCAGATCGCGTTGTCCTCGGCCTCGATCGGGTGGACGAGCGTGTCGGTCCAGGCCATCACCTCGAGCGGACGGTTGTCCTTCCCCATGTAGCTTCGGACGATCTCGATGCAGTGGCAGCCGAGGTCGACGATCGCGCCGCCGCCCGCCTGCGCGGCGTCCCAGAACCAGGCGGAGTGCGGGCCGGGGTGCGTCTCGCGCGAGCG
>DASSBI010000332.1:0-3171 GCA_035698965.1 Gaiella sp.
GGCCGTCGGCCTTCCGTTGCTGATGACGGCGTCCTTCGCGGTGGTGATCGTGATCGCGCGGCACCGGCGGGACGTCTCGATGATGCCGGCGACGTGCGCTTCGCAGGTGCTCGTCGTCGTCGTGTGCGCGCCGTTCGTCACTCTCGGCTCCGTGAGCGGGGGCGACTGGGCGATCCTCGCCGCGCTCGGCGTCGGGCAGATGGGCCTCGGCCTCGCCTTCCTGACGATCGGCGCGCGCCTGATCCCGCCGGCCCAGGTTGCGCTGATCTCGCTGCTCGAGGTCGTACTCGGGCCGCTCTGGGTCTGGCTCGCCTACGACGAGCGCCCCTCGGCGGCAACGCTCGCAGGCGGCGCGATCGTCGTCGCCGCGGTCGTCGTGCAAACGGTCGGCGTGCCGGGCTCGGGCGCGGCCACCAGCGAAGCGCACGTCTGAGGCGCGCCGGGCCGCGCTTACTCCGCGGGCAGGACCTTCCCAGGGTTCATGATCCCGTTCGGGTCGAAGACCCGCTTCACGCCCTGCATCAGCGGCACGAGGTCGCCGTGCTCGCGCTGCAGCGCGTGGATCTTGCCGACGCCGATACCGTGCTCTCCGGTGCAGGTCCCGCCGCGCGCGAGGGCGTCGACGACAAGGGCCTCGATCAGCTCGTCGGAGGCGCGCAGCTCCGCCTCGTCGTCGGGATCGACCATCAGCGAGAGATGGACGTTGCCGTCGCCCGCGTGCCCGACGATGCCGGCGACGAGACCGAGTCGGTCGAGCTCGGCCCGCGCGAACGAGACTGCGCCCGCAAGCTCGGAGAGCGGGACGCAGACGTCGGTCGACCGATGCCCCTTCCCGGGCGCTGCCGCCGCCACGGCATAGGCGGACGCGTGACGGGCCGCCCAGAGGCGGGTGCGCGCGGTCGGATCGCGCTCGGCGACGATCTCGAGCGAGCCCTCCGACTCCGCGATCGCGGTCACGAGTTCGAGGTCGGAGGTGACGGTGCCGGCGCTCCCCGAAGCCTCGACGAAGAGTGACGGGGCGACGGGGAGGTCCGTGCCCTGGTGCTCGTTCAGCGCCGCGATCGTCCAACCGTCGAGCAGTTCGGCGCGGGTGACGCCCGCTCCCGCGGCGACGATCGTCGTGGCTGCGCGACACGCGGACTCGACGTCCGGGAAGGACAGGCGGAGAACGACGGCCTGCTCGGGGATCCCCTGCAGGCGCAGCGTCAGCTCCGTGATCACGCCGAGCGTCCCTTCCGAGCCGATCAGGAGCCCGAGCAGGTCGTAGCCGGCGGAGGTCTTCGGAGCGCGGCTGCCGGCGCGGACGACGCGGCCGCCGGCGAGCACGGCCTCGAGCGCGAGGACGTTCGCGCGCATCTTCCCGTAGCGCACCGTGGTCGTTCCGGCCGCGTTCGTCGCGGCCATGCCGCCGAGCGTCGCGTCCGCGCCCGGGTCGACCGGGAAGAAGAGGCCGTGCTCGGCCGCCGCTCGCTCGAGCGCCGTCCGCGTGACGCCCGACTGGACGGTCGCGGTGAGGTCGGCGGGTGACACGTCGAGGATCGCGTCCATCCGCGTCAGGTCGAGCGAGATGCCGCCGGCGACGGGGATCACGTGACCCTCGAGACTGGATCCCGCGGCGAACGGCGTCACAGGGACCCCATGCCGGTCGGCGAGCGTCAGGACGGCGACGACGTCCTCGGTCGAGGTCACGTAGACGACGAGGTCGGGCCGGTGCGGCCGGTGGAACGAGATGTCGCTCGCGTGGAGCTCGAGCTCCGAGTCGCCGTCCGAGACGCGTCCGGGGTCGCCGAGCAGGCGGCCGAGCTCGTCACGCAGCTCCGCCGTGCTCATCCGGGCTGTCTCCGCGGTCTCCATCGGGTCAGTCTGCTCGAACCACGGCGACCCGTGCGACAGTACGGGCGTGCCCGAGGCGCCGATGCGCGAGACGAAGAACGGCCCCGTCGTCGACGGGGAGGGATGGTTCGTCGTGAACGCGCAGGACTCCCGGTGGCGTGAGCTCGGCCCACTCGGCGCCTACTGCAACTTCGAGGGGAAGCACCGGTTCCCACAGCTGGGCGTGAACATCAACGTCCTCGGGCCGGGCGAGCGGATCGGGATGTACCACCGCGAGAACGCGCAGGAAGGCTTCCTCGTGCTGGCCGGCGAATGCACGCTCGTCATCGAGGACCAGGAGCGGCAGCTGACCGCGTGGGACTTCGTCCATTGCCCCCCGGGGACGCCGCACATCATCGTCACGGCCGAGGGCCAGTCGGCCGTCGTGGTCGCCGTCGGCGCCCGCGGCCGCGGAGTCGGCGGCGGCCTGCGCTACCTCGTCAGCGAGGTCGCGGCGAGGCACGGAGCGAGCGTCGCCGAGGAAACCACGGATCCATCGGCTGCGTACGCGGACGTGTACGCCACGCTCCCCCGGTCGACGTGGGCGCCGTATCGCGACGGCTCGCTCCCGTCCCTCTAGGTCACTTCTCGCGCGGCTGCCAGTCGAACCTTCGTACGGCGACCACCAACCCGGCCACACCCCACGCGACGACGACCGCGACCGCCCCGAGGTCGTGGAAGAGCGACGCCCCGTGGAGGTACGCGGCCTGCACGAGCCGGATCAGGTACGTGAGCGGAAGGACGTCCGCGACGGCCTGCAGTACATCCGGATAGTCCCGCGTCGGGCCGAACGACCCGGAGAGGAACGCCATCGGCAGGACGACGAGGTTGACGACGGCCGAGGCGCCCTCGTCCGAGCGGATCAACGCTGCGAGGCCGATCCCGAGCCCCGCGAACGCCGCGGCGCCGAGCAGGAGCACGGGCACGAGCGCAACCCAGCTCTCGGCACCGCGCGCGCCGTAGAGCGTCACCCCGAGCGTGACGGTGAGCGCCATCTGCAGGAGGAACACGATCAGCGTCGAGACGAGCACCGCGGTCAGGTACGTCGCGGCAGGTAGCGGCGTGGCGCGGAGCCGCTTCAAGAGCCCGCCCTCGCGGCGCACCACGAGGGTGATCGCAAGCCCGGCGAGCGCCGTGTTCGCGCAACCGTAGCCCATAATCCCGACGAGCAGCCGGTCGACGGCCGGGACGCCGTCGATCTTCCCGTCGTAGACCGCGCCGAGGAGCAGGAACAGCATCGGCGGGAAGATGAAGATGAAGACGGCCGACTCGCGATTCCGCCAGAACATCAGCTGCTGC
>DASSBI010000333.1:0-4475 GCA_035698965.1 Gaiella sp.
CCTCGACGGGGAGATCTTCCGGGACAGCTTCCGCGAGATTCTCGACGCGTTCTGGCTGAACGTGAAGCTGTTCCTGACCGCCGAGGCGTTCATCCTCCCTGCCGCGCTCTTCGTTGCCGTGCTGCGCTCGCTGCCGGGGCCCGTCTTCTTCCCCATCCGCGCACTCGCGATCGTGTACACCGACCTCTTCCGGGGCCTCCCCACGATCCTCGTGATCTCGCTCCTCGGCTTCGGGATGCCCGCGCTCGGCCTTTCGTGGGTGCCCATCTCGCAGTTCTTCTGGGCCGTCGTCGCTCTCGTGCTCGTCTATACGGCGTACGTCTCGGAGGTCTACCGCTCGGGGATCGAGTCGGTGCACCCGAGTCAGGCCGCGGCCGCCCGTTCGCTCGGCCTCACCCACGGCCAGGCGCTCCGCTTCGTCGTGCTGCCGCAAGCGGTGCGGCGCGTGATCCCGCCGCTCCTCAACGACTTCATCGGGCTCCAGAAGGACACCGCGCTCGTCGGCACGCTCGGCGTCGTCGAGGCGTTCCGACAGGCGCAGATCGACCAGGCGGCGACGTTCAACGGCACGCCCTACCTCGTCGCGGCGACGCTCTTCGTCGCGATCACGATCCCGCTCGCCCGCTTCACCGACTGGCTCGTCGCCCGCGACCGGAGCCGCCAGCAGGCCGGGAGGCTCGCATGAGTGACGCCGCGCGCTCGGTGTCCGACTTTAAGTCGGACACCATCCGCAGGAGGCCGGCGTGACCGGCGAGGCACTCCGCATCGAAGGCGTCCACAAGTCGTTCGGCAAGCTCGAGGTGCTGCGCGGGATCGACCTCGTGCTGGCCGAACACGAGGTCGTCTGCCTCATCGGCGCGTCCGGATCGGGCAAGTCGACACTCCTGCGCTGCGTCAACCTGCTGGAGCCGATCGCCGCGGGCCGGATCTTCTTGGGGGGCGAGGAGATCACAGCGCGCGGCGTCGACGTCGACATCGTGCGCCGCGGGATCGGGATCGTCTTCCAGTCGTTCAACCTCTTCCCGCACATGACCGTGCTCGAGAACGTGACGCTCGCACCGCGCAAGGCGCGCGGGCTCTCGCGGTCGGGAGCGGAGGCGGACGCGACCCGCCTCCTCGAGCGGTTCGGGCTCGCCGACAAGCGGGACGAGTACCCCGACAGGCTCTCTGGCGGCCAGCAGCAGCGCGTCGCGATCGCGCGTGCGCTCGCGATGGAGCCGCAGCTGCTGCTCCTCGACGAGGTCACGAGCGCGCTCGACCCGGAGCTCGTCGCGGAGGTGCTCGACGTGATCCGCGAGCTTGCCGCAGGCGGCATGACGATGCTGATCGCGACGCACGAGATGGGGTTCGCGCGTGATTCCGCGGACCGCGTGTGCTTCCTCGACGCCGGCCGGATCCTCGAGGAGGGGCCGCCAGAGCAACTCTTCGGCGCGCCGCGCGAGGAGCGGACGCGGCAGTTCCTCCAGCGTATCGTCGCCGCTGGGCGACTGTAAGCCCAGTGTCCGACTTCAGCCGGACACCTCCGGGTTGCGTCCGGTAGGCGGCTGGTGTCGGACTGAAGTCCGACACCGGGGCCCCGGGTTATCGTTCGCCCATGATCCAGGACCCGAGTCGCGTGGACGTCTCGCTCGAGCCGCTCGACGAGTACCTCGTCATCCAGCCGACCTCCGATGAGACGGAGACCCGCGCCGGCCTGATCCTCCCTGCGTCGGCCGCTGCCGCCGCAGCCTGCCGGACCGGCATCGTCACCGCGATCGGCGCCGACGTGACCGGTGTCGAGCCAGGCGACAAGGTGCTCTATCCGCGCGAGGCGGGCTACGAGGTGCGCCTCGGCGGCATCGAGGTCAAGGTCGTCAAGCGGGACGAGCTCATCGCGCGGATACACGACTGAGCGTCACCTCGCCCTCACACGCGGCCGATATCCTCTCTCGACCCGGAGAAGTGGCCGAGTGGCTGAAGGCGGCGCCCTGCTAAGGCGTTAGGTGGGGTAATCCCTGCCTCGAGGGTTCGAATCCCTCCTTCTCCGCTGCACTTGTCCGCGAAGCGGAATTCCGCAGAAGCGGAATCCCGCCGCTTGGATCCCCGCCCTACGGGCGGGGCACGTCCCTGAAGGCGCCCGCTTTCGCGGTCGCAACCCCCCCCGGCTGCGGCTGGCCGCGGCTTTCCCCGCACGGCGATCGGGGGAATGTCGGATGTATGGGGCCGGCGCACGGACGATCGTAGGAGCATGAGGCGGACCATCCTCACCGGCGTCGCGGGAGCGCTCGTCGCGGGCACGTACTTCCTGCTCCTGCGGCGTCCGATCATGACGTGGGGGGCGACACCGGAGGAGGCGAGCGGGCGGCTTGCCGGCGACGAGTTGCTCGAAGAGGCCGACGGCGTCGCGACCCGCGCGATCGACGTCGACGCGCCGCCCGAGGCCGTCTGGCCGTGGCTCGCCCAGATGGGGCCGGAGCCGCGCGGCGGCGCGTACACGTACGACTGGATCGAGAACCTGCTCGGGCTCGGGATGCGAAGCGCGGACCGCGTCCTGCCCGACTTCCAGGATCCCCGCGTCGGCGAGACGATCGCCTTTGGACGGAACCGCATGCGGATCGAGCGCGTCGAGCCGGAGCAGGTGCTGGCGTGGCGCTCCAAGGACGGCAACTGGGTGTGGACGTTCGTGCTCGAGCCGCGGAACGGCTCGACGCGGCTCGTCAGCAGGAACCGCTTTCGGCTCCCGACGCTCGGCGCCCGGATCGCGATGCTGCCGATGGAGCCCGCTTCGCTCGTGATGGAGCGCAAGATGCTCCGCGGGATCAAGCAGCGGGCCGAGCGGCTCGCCGCGACGACCGGCTGACGCCGCTACGCCCTGCTGACGTCGCTACGCCCTGCTGACGTCGCTACGCCCTGCTGACGTCGCTACGCTTGGTCGCGCTCGGAGGGGTGCCGGAGCGGTCGAACGGGGCGGTCTCGAAAACCGTTAAGGGTGCAAGCTCTTCGAGGGTTCAAATCCCTCCCCCTCCGCTCCCGAGACGGCTCGAACCGCGTGGTTGAGCCGTCTCCGGACCGTCCTGCCCCGCCTCCGCCTATCGTCGCCAGAGCGCGAGCGCGCGACCGCTCCTCAACCGGAACCAAACCGGCGGGCGAGAGGCTGCAGCCGGCGTCCCTTGGGAACGAAGGAGGCGGAGATGGCAGTCATGAGTGCACGACGCTGCGCGGTCGCCGGCCTCCGATTCGAGCGCCAACACGTCGACGCGAGGCTCGTCGTCAAGGTGAGGTCAAGACGCTCATCGGAAGGACGTATCAGCCGGTTGCCAAAGCGCTGTTCAAGGCGGCAGCGGTCTCGGGACCGACCCTGCCGTCGACGGCGAGGCCGTTCGCCTGCTGGAACGCGACGACAGCCGCTTCGGTCTGCTCACCGTACGTGCCGTCCGCCGCGCCGGGGTCGTAGCCGGCAGCGGTGAGGGCCTCCTGGAGCTCGCGGACCACGGCGGCGTCGTTCTCGGCGTCGCGCTGCAGCTTCGTTCCTTCCGGGAGCGTGAAGCCCGTAGCCCCGCTCGTCTCCGGCTGGGTCGTCCCCGGGGTCGTGGTGGTGGGCGTCGTCGGCTCGGGCGACGGCGTCGTTGTCGTCGGTGTGGTCGTGGGCGTTGTCACGGGTTGGGTGACGGTCGTCGTCGCAGGCGGCGCGTCATCCCCGCCGAAGGCGATGAACGCGAGGACCCCCGCGAGCACGGCCAGCGAGACGAGCACGAGGACGGCGACGACGCGCCGCCGCGCGACGTCCGTTCGGTGAGCCCCGGCGGTGCGGGCCGAGCTACGCGAGGCAGGCTCGATCGCGCGCTCGCCATCGGGCACGGAAGCCTGCTGGTAGGGGGACGAGGGCGATCGGGCAGGCAGAGTGGCGCCCGCGCTCCAGTCGTCGTCCGAGACGTCGCCGAGCCAGTCGTCGCGCGGGTCGTCGGGTCGCTCCGAGCCGACCTCGCGGCCCGAAGAGCGCCGGGGACGTGTCTCGTTCACGCCGTGAACGCTACGCCCTCGACCGGCGGCCATGGGTCACCTAGGCTCCCGGACGCGATGGGAGCGAGACTCCGGCTTACCCGACAGCAGATCCTCGCCTTCCGCCGGCGGGTCGGCTCGCTCGACGAGCGGATGCCTTCCGGGGGCGCCTCGCTCGAGCGGGCGGCCTGGGCGGGGCTGCAGGACAGCATGCCGCGGGCGGCGCTCCTCTCCCTGCACGCGCGTATCACGGGTGTCGGGCCGTCGGCGCTGGACGACCCTGCGCTCGCCCAGCTCTGGGGACCGCGCTACAACGCGTACGCCGTCGCCCGGCGCGACTTCGCGCTCTTCTCGCTCGGGCGGCTGCCCGACTCCGAGAAGGGTCGCCTGCGCGCCGAGCGCATCGCCGCCGCGCTCCACGCCCATCTCGCCGGGAGGCGCATGACCGACCGCGAGGCGGGGGGCGCACTCGGTCTCGGCAACTCGATCAGGTACGC
>DASSBI010000334.1:0-5989 GCA_035698965.1 Gaiella sp.
CGCCCTCTGCGAGACTGGGGCCGTGTTCGACCTCCGCTACCACGTCGCGTCGCTCGCGGCGGTGTTCGTCGCGCTCCTCCTCGGGATCTTCGTGGGGGTCGGGCTGTCGGGGAAGGGGTTCGTCTCGGACGCGGAGCGGGAGAACCTCCAGGCGCAGATCGACGCGCTGCGAAGCGAGCGAGACAGCGCCGTGGCGCAGGCTGCCGGCGCGGATCGGCGCGGCGTCGAGCTCGACGACTTCGCGAAGACGACCTATCCGCAGCTCGTCTCCCGGATGCTCGAGGGCAAGACCGTCGGCGTCGTGTTCGTCGGTTCGGTCGACCAGGGGCTGGCCAACACGGTCCGGCGCTCCGTCGACGACGCGGGCGGGCGGGTCGCGCTCGTGCGCGCGCTTCGGGTGCCACTCGACGCCGAGGCCGTCGACGCAGCGCTGCGAGCGGAGCCGGAGACGCGTGGACTCGCTGGGGTCGACAACCGCGAGCGCCTCGGACGAGAGCTCGCACGCGAGCTGATCACGGCTGGTCCCAATCCGGTGTTCGACCGGCTCGCCCGGGTGATCGTCGAGGAGCAGTCGGGCGCGGCCGGACGGGCGCTGGACGCCGTGGTGGTCGCGCGGCAGGCGCCGCCGCAGGAGGGTGAGACGCAGGAGCTTCTCGCCGGCCTGTACAGCGGACTCGCCGCAGCCCCGGTTCCGACTGTCGGCGTCGAGAAGAGCAACGCGAAGACCACCGCGATCCCGGTGTTCCATCAGCGCGGCCTCGCCACCGTCGACGGTGTCGACGACGTGGCGGGCCAGCTCGCGCTCGTCTTCCTCCTCGCCGGCGCGCGAGCCGGCAGCTACGGGGTCGGAAACGACGCGACGGACGGGATCATCCCCGACCCGCCGCCGGCCCCGCCTGTCGCGAGCAAGGGGTGACGGAGCCCGGGCTGACCGTGCTCGTCGCGGCGCGGAACGAGGAGCAGCGGATCGGTCGGACGGTCGCCGCGCTGCGCGAGGCGTTTCCCGAGGCGGAGATCGTGGTCGCGGACGACGGCTCACGCGACCGAACGGCGGCGCTCGCGGCAAACGCGGGCGCGCGCGTCGTCCCGCTGCCTCGCAGGGGAAAAGGCCAGGCGCTGACGCTCGCCGAGCGAGAGTGCCGGGAGGGGTCACTTCTCCTCTGCGATGCCGACCTCGTCGGCGAGCTGCGGCCACTCGTGGAGACCGACGCCGACCTCGCCGTCGCCCGATTCGAGCGGCGCGCCGGCGGTGGCCTCGGGCTCGCCAAGGGCATTGGGCGTGCCCTGATCGAGCGCAGGGGGGGCCGCGTCGTCGAGGAGCCTCTCTCGGGACAGCGCGCACTCTCCCCGGGAGCTCGAGCGGAGGTGTTTCCGGTCGCCGCCGGCTTCGGGGTCGAGACGCGGATGACGATCGACGCGCTCAGAGCCGGGCTCGACGTCCGCGAGGTCGAGCTCGACCTCGAGCATCGCGCGACTGTCCGCGACCTCGCCGGGTTCGTCCACCGCGGGCACCAGCTCCGCGACCTGCTGCTCGCGACGCTCGCCCCGCAGGCCGTCAACTTCCGCGGGTTGCGGCTTCCCCTCGTGGGCGCGGCCGTGGGAGTCGCGGTCCCGTCTGTCGTGCCGGTCGCGGCCGTGGGGCTCGTGGACGACCTCTGGAGCGGCCCCGAGCGCGGCTTCCGCGCACACCTGCGCGCCGGTGCGACGACCGGCACGCTCAAGCTCGTGGCCATCCCGCTGTGGGCGCTCTGGCGCACACGCTCGGTCAGCGGCGCGCTGCTCGTGGCGCTCTCCGCGAACGTCCTGAACCAGCTCGACACGCGCCCCGGGAGGGCGCTGAAGGCGTTCCTGATCGGCTCCGTGCTCCTCGGCGGACGCCCTCGGAGGGCGGTCGCGGTGGCCGTCCTCCTCGCTCCCTACGATCTTCGGGAGATGACGATGCTGGGGGACGCCGGGTCGAATGCCTTCGGGGCCGTGCTAGGTTTGGAGTCCGTGAGGCGGTTCACGGGCTTCCGGAGAGCAGGCGCGATCGGAGCGCTGGCCGCCGTCACCCTCCTGGGCGAGCAGCGGTCGCTCGGCTCGTTGCTCGAGACGACGCCGGGTCTGCGTAGGCTCGACTCCCTGGGGCGATACCCGTGAGCGACGGGCCGGACACCCGCTACGTCTTCGTCACGGGCGGGGTGGTCTCGGCCCTCGGCAAGGGAATCGTCGCCGCGTCGCTCGGACGGCTGCTCAAGTCGCGTGGCCTCCGCGTGCAAGCGCAGAAGTTCGATCCGTATCTGAACGTCGACCCGGGGACGATGAGCCCGTTCCAGCACGGCGAGGTGTTCGTCACCGAGGACGGGGCGGAGACCGACCTCGACCTCGGCCACTACGAGCGGTTCGTCGACGAGAACCTCTCGCGCAACGCGAGCCATTCCGCGGGTGCGATCTGGGACACGGTGCTCCGCAAGGAGCGCAAGGGGGAGTTCCTCGGCGCCACCGTGCAGGTGATCCCGCACATCACGAACGAGATCAAGGCACGGATCCGGCGGGCCGCGAAGGCCGACCCGGCCGACGTGGTCATCTCCGAGATCGGCGGCACGGTCGGCGACATCGAGTCGCTGCCGTTCCTCGAGGCGATCCGCCAGTTCCGGCGCGAGGTCGGGCCGGAGAACGTCCTGTACCTCCACGTCACGCTCGTCCCGTTCATCGAGGCGGCGGGCGAGCTGAAGACGAAGCCGACGCAGCACTCGGTCAACGAGCTTCGCCGCATCGGCATCCATCCCGACGCGATCGTCTGCCGCTCGCACGACCACCTGTCCGAGGACATCCGCGACAAGATCGCGCTGTTCGCCGACGTCGACCCGCGCGCGGTGTTCTCTTCGCCCGACATGCCGGACGTCTACCTCGTGCCCGAGCACCTGATGGCAGAGGGCCTCGACGCGTACGTCTGCGAGCGGCTCGGCCTCGTGACGCCGCCGGCCGACCTCGGAGAGTGGCGCGAGCTCACCGACCGGATCGCCGAGCAGCACGACGAGGTGGAGATCGCGCTCGTCGGGAAGTACGTGAAGCTGCGTGACGCCTACCTGTCGGTGCATGAGGCGCTCAAGCACGCCGGCGTCGCGGCCGGCACGCATGTCCGTGTCCGGTGGGTCGACGCCGAGGACATGTCCTACGAGGAGGCGGTGCGGGAGCTCGAGCAGGTCGACGGCGTGCTCGTCCCGGGTGGGTTCGGCTCGCGCGGCTGGGAGGGCAAGATCCTCGCCTGCCGCGTCGCGCGCGAGCGCGAGATCCCGTACCTCGGGATCTGTCTCGGGATGCACGTCGCCGTCTCGGAGTTCGCGCGGCACGTTGCCGGTCTCGACGGTGCCAACTCGACCGAGATGGATCCCGAGACGCCCTACCCCGTGATCGACCTGCTTCCCGAGCAGAAGGAGATCGAGGAGCTCGGTGGCACGATGCGGCTCGGCGCGCAGGCGGTCGAGCTGGCCGACGGAACGCGCGTGCGCGACATCTACGACGAGGCGGTGATCCACGAGCGGCACCGCCACCGCTACGAGGTCAACAACCAGTACCGCGACCAGCTCGTCGAGCACGGGCTCGTCGTCTCGGGGACATTCCAGCAGGGCCGTCTGGTCGAGGTCGTCGAGCTGCCCGATCACCCCTGGTTCGTCGCGAGCCAGTTCCACCCGGAGTTCAAGTCGCGCCCGACCCGGCCCGCCCCGCTCTTCCGCGAGTTCGTGGCCGCCGCGCTCGAGCGCAATCGTTCTCGCTCCGCGGTCGCCGCCGAAGCGCGGTAGCTGCACGGCCGGGCTCGGCTGTGGTGCAGGCGGCACATTCTCGGCACGCTCTCGTTTCACACGCGTCGGTGTTTGCCGGTTAGGCTCGAAGCGTGGGGAGGAGGTCGGTGGCCCGGCCGGCGGTGCATCACCCGACATGGCCCGATCCGACAGGTGCGAAGCCGACATGGCGACCTCCTCCGCCGGTCACGTCGCGTCCCGCTCGTAGGATGACCGCCGTGGAGCAGCCGCAGCTGACGTCGCGGGTCGTCGACCTGTTTCTCGAGCTGTGCGCGATTCCGAGCCCGCCCGGCCAGGAGCGCGCGGTTGCCGACCGGATCACCCGCGAGCTCGACACGATCGGGCTCGAGTGGGACGAGGACGGATGCGGTCCGGTGATCGGCTCGACGGCCGGGAATGTCCTTTGCCGCCTGCCCGGAAACGTCGACGGCGGCGTGCCGATCTTCCTCTGCGCGCACTTCGACACGGTCCCCCTCGACGGCGATCTCGCGCCCGTGCTGGACGACGGGATCGTGCGCAACGCCGGCGGCACGATCCTCGGCGCGGACGACAAGTCGGCGCTTGCGGTGATGGTGGAGGCGGCGCGCCGGATCGTCGAGGAGGGGCGGCCGCACGCGGGCGTGGAGCTCCTCTTCACGCCGATGGAAGAGATCGGGCTCGTCGGAGCGAACGCATTCGATGCGACCCGCCTCCAGGCGCGAGTGGGATACGTCTACGACCAGGCGGCGCCGATCGGCGACGTCGTCGTCGGCTCTCCAACCGCGCAGGAGCTGGAGCTGACCTTCGTCGGCCGGGCGGCGCACGCCGGCATGTATCCGGAAGAAGGCCGCTCGGCGGTCCTCGCCGCCGCGCGGGCCATCGTCGACATGCCGCTCGGCCGGATCGACGAGGTGACAAGCGCGAATGTCGGCCTGGTCCGGGGCGGCTCGGCCCGGAACGTCGTTCCCGACCGATGTTCGCTCGAGGCCGAGGTGCGCTCGCACGACGACGCGCGTGTCACGGAAGTGGTCCAGCAGATCGTCGACGCCGCCGCGTTCGCAGCGAGCCTCTCGGAATGCAGCCTCGAGAGCCGCGTCGAGCAGAAGTACCGCGGCTACCGATTCCGCGACGACGACCTGCCGGTGCGCCTCGCGGTCGAGGCGCTGGCCCAAGCTGGCTACAACGCGAGGCTCGGGCTGTCGGGCGGCGCGGCCGACGCGAACGTCTTCAACGCTCGCGGCCTCCAGTGCGTCAACCTCGCCAACGGGATGACCGACATCCACACGCCGGACGAGCGGATCGCGATCGAGGACCTCGAGCGCATGGTCGACGTCACGCTCGCGCTCGTCGACGCCGCCCGCGAGGCCGGCTGAATGCCGCTCGGGCTCCGCTGGGGCAACGTGACGGCGGTCGGCGAGCGTCTGGACGGGCTCGTGCGGCTCGAGGTCGACGGGGCACCCTGCATCGGGTACCCGCGGCTCACGGGTGAGGTCGAGGTCGGCGATGTCGTGCTGGTCAACGGCCGGGCGGTCGAGCTGGGTCTCGGCTCGGGCGGCTTCGACATCCTCTATGCGAACCTCACACGCGGCTTGCAGCTCCCCGTCGAAGACAGCGCCCACGTGATGTCGCTGCCGTACGCTCCGGGACAGGTCGCGGTGCGGTTCGCCGAGGAGGACGCTGACGCCGGGACGGAAATGGACACGCTCGACGGCCTGCCGGTCGTGTGTCTCGGCCTGCACAGCCAGCTGGCTCCTGTGTGTGCGGCGCTCGCGGGCCGGCGTATCGCCTACGTGCAGCTCGGCGGCGGAGCGCTGCCGGTTTCTCTCTCGGACACGGTTCGGATCCTGAAGGCGCGCCGGCTCCTCGACACGACGATCGCCGTCTCGCCCTGTCTCGACGGCGACCTCCAGTGCGTCACGGCGGCCGCCGCGCTGGTAGAGGCGGTCGGCCGCGGTGCCGAGGTCGTCGTGTGCGGTATCGGCCCCGGGATCGTCGGCACGGCGTCCCGGTGGGGCCACGGCGGGCTCGCCGTCGCTGACGCCGCCAACACCGCGTCTGCCCTCCGGGCGCTGCCGGTCGTGGCGCCGCGGGTGTCCTTCGCAGACGAGCGGCCGCGCCACCGTGGCCTCTCGCATCACACCCGCTCGGCCCTCGCGCTCTGCCTCGGGACGGTCCGCACCGCCTGGCCGATCGGCCTCGAGCCGCCCGAGGGGGTCGAGATCGTCGAG
>DASSBI010000335.1:0-14666 GCA_035698965.1 Gaiella sp.
GGGCGAACTGTCCACCGTCCAGAGCAGACTCGGGGAGACGAAATGAGGAAGTGCTCGGCGCGCCGGTTGCGCCCGTCGTCGACACTTGTCCAGCGACCTAGACTCCGCGCATGGCGGCATGCCTGAGCTGTGGCCGCGACAACGCGGACGACGCACGGTTCTGTAGCGCCTGCGGCTCCGAGCTAGTGGCCGCCCCTCGGCAGCGAGAGTCGCGCAAGGTCGTCACCGTGCTCTTCTGCGACCTCGTGGGATCGACCGCGCTCGGCGAGTCCACCGACCCCGAGGCCCTTCGGGCGCGCATGCGTCGGTACTTCGCCGACGTCCGCGCGATCCTCGAACGACACGGCGGCGCGGTCGAGAAGTTCGTCGGCGACGCCGTGATGGCCGTCTTCGGCATCCCCGTCGCGCACGAAGACGACGCGCTGCGCGCGGTGCGTGCGGCCTGGGAGATGCGGGAGGCGGTGTCCGTCCACGGGCTCGAGGCGAGAATCGGCATCAACACGGGCGAGGTCGTCGTCGGCGGCGAGGGCGAGACGCTCGTCACCGGGGACGCCGTCAACGTGGCCGCACGCCTCGAGCAGGCGGCGCCTGCAGGCCAGGTGCTCATCGGCCCCGAAACGAAGCTGCTCGTCCGCGACGCCATTCGCGTGGAGCCCGTCGAGCCGCTCACGCTCAAGGGAAAGTCGCAGCCCGTCGAGGCCTTCCGGCTGCTCGACGTGATCGCGGGCGCGGAGCCCGTCGCGCGCCACCTCGAAAGCGTGCTCGTCGGCCGCGAGCGCGAGCGAACGCGGCTCCGCCGCGAGTACGAGGACACAGTCGCCGACCGCGCGTGCCGGCTGGTCACGCTGCTCGGCCCCGCTGGGGTCGGAAAGTCGCGGCTCGTGGCCGACTTCCTCGAGCACGCTCGTGAGGAGGCAGACATCCTCCAGGGCCGCTGCGTCCACTACGGCGAGGGCATCACCTACTGGCCGCTCGTCGAGCTGCTGCTCGCGATCGGCGTCGACCCGGAGACGGTGCTCGGCAGCTCGGCCGCCGAAACGCAGCTCGCGTTCCGTCGTCTGCTCGAACAGCGTGCCGCCAAGCGGCCGCAGATCGTCGTGTTCGACGACATCCAGTGGGCCGAGAGGACATTCCTCGAGCTCATCGAGCACATCGCCGACCTCTCGCGCGGCGCGCCGATCCTCCTTCTCTGCGTCACTCGTACCGAGCTGCTCGACGCGCAGCGCGGATGGGGCGGTGGGAAGCTCAATGCGACTTCGCTCCTGCTCGAGCCGCTCGGCGAAGACGACTGCGACCGGCTGATCGACACGCTCGCGGCCGACGCGATCGACGACGAGACACGGCAGCGCATCATCGTCGCCTCGGGAGGGAACCCGCTCTTCGTCCACGAGATGCTGGCGATGGCGCGCGAGCAGCCAGGCGAGCGCCAGATCGTTCCGGCGACGATCCACGCGCTCCTTCAGGCACGCCTCGATCGGCTCTCCGGCAACGAGCGCACCGTCATCGAGTGCGGCTCGGTGGAGGGACAGATCTTCCACCGCGGCTCGGTGGCCGAGCTCGCGCCGCCGGTTCGCTCAGACGTCGAGACGCATCTGTCGGCGCTGGTGCGCCAGGAGCTCATCCGTCCCGACAGCAGCGTCTTTGCCGGCGACGAGGCCTTCCGCTTTCGCCACATCCTGATCCGCGATGCCGCGTACGAGTCCTTGCCCAAGGCGACGCGGGCACAACTGCACGAGCAGTTCGCGAACTGGCTGGGCGGCCAGGAGCTCGTCGAGCGCGACGAGATCCTCGGCTACCACCTCGAGCAGGCGCAGCGCTACCGCAGGGAGCTCGACCCTGAAGCCGCCGAGCTGCCCGGCCTCGCCGGCCGCGCGGCGGAGCACCTCGCCGCGGCGGGCCGCGCTGCCCTCGACCGCGGTGACGCCCGCGCAGCACGCAACCTCCTCGAGCGGGCCACCGCCGTTCTCCCGCAGAACGACGAGCGGAGGCTTGCGCACGCGCCGGAGCTCGCGGACGCGTACCACGAAACCGCGGACAGGCGCGCTTTCGAGATCCTCACGAAGGCGCGATCGGCGGGCAATCCGATCACGAGAGCGCGAGCGGCCGTGCGACTCGGCACGTTCGACCTCGAGAGGCCGAGCGAGATCGCGAAGGCGCAACGCGCTGCGTTGCGCGAGGAGGCTCGCGCCGTCTTCGAGGCCGAAAGTCATGACCTCGGACTGGCCGAGTACTGGCAAGCCGAGGCCCAGGAGCGGTGGGCGGCAGCCCGGGCGGCGGAGACGACGGAGGCGTGCGAGCACGCGCTGCTCCATCTCGAGCGGGCGGGCGCGGCCCAAAGCCACATCGGCCAACGCACCCGGCAGCTCCTGCTAAGGACCTACATCTTCAGCCCGATTCGGGTCGACGATGCCCTGGCACGCGTCAGCGAGCTCTCGCGCGACGACGACGGGCCGCTCGTACGCGCCGCTGAACGCATCGCCATCGGCAGCCTCCTGTCAATGAAGGGCCAGATCGACCGCGCGCTCGAGCTCGTCCGCGGAGCCCGACAGATGTTCGCAGACGCGGGTCTCCTCGTCAGCGCGTGGCGAGGCACGTTCGAGGCGGATATCGCGATCAGAGCGGGGGATTGGCCGAAAGCCGAGCGAACCCTCCGCGACGGCTTTGACCGTCTCGAAGAGCTCGGCGAGCACTCGTATTCCTCCACCATCGCAGCGCTGCTCCCGATGGTTCTCGTCAGCCAGCGGAAGCTCGCCGCCGCACGCGAGGCACTCGACCAAGCCCGCCGAACCACCGCTGCCGACGACCTCCTCAACTTCGTGTTCATCGGCTTCGCCGAAGGGCGGTTGCTGGCCCACGAGGACAGACTCGCGGAAGCCGAAGCCGTCGGTCGGCACGCCGTCGAACTCGCCGACCGGATCGACTTCTGCTTCGGGCGCCCGTTGGCGCACTCGTACTTCGCGGAGACGCTCGGGCTCGCGGGAAAGCCCGAGGAGGCCGCCCGCCACGCGACCACGGCGCTCGGCATCCTGGAGGCGAAGGGCGACGTCATGCTCGCCGCGCGCGTGCGAGAGCGGCTGGCTACGGCCGGCGTTCGGACATCCGAACCGGTGATCTAATCCGGCACCGCGGTTGGGCAATTTGCGGTTGCCAAGGTCGCACGAACGTGAAACACGCGGCGACCGGCGACCACACGCGAAGGCACCCGAACCGGCATCGCTGCGTGGAAATCCCCATGACTGGACCCCCTCCTCACGTTCATGGCAAGGAGGGGGTCGACGTTTCGAGTCCGTCAGAGGGCTTCGAAGTTCCCTGCGAATCAGCAGATTCGTTGTCTTGTTCCCCTGACTTGGTCGCGTACCTCGCGCACGAGCGGGGTCGCGTTGCGGACTCCGGGGTACGCCGCCACCTCGTCGGTAGGAATCGCACCTGAGGACGGAAAGCCCGGTCAGCGCGCGATCTTCGCGTCCAGGTACTGGAGCAGCTCGTGCGCGGCGAGCTCGATCTCCTTGTGCCGCCACTCGGCGGCGCGGTAGTGGCAGGCGATCAGGCCGATGCGGTGCAGCCGGCGGAAGTCGCCGTACACGAACGCGTAGCGCGCCTTCGTTTCGTCATCGGCGCCCTCGGTCAGGCCCAGGTGCCAGAGCGCGTAGTCCGCGAACGGGTGCGCCTTCAGGAACGCGTTCTGCTCGCGGGCACGCGGCTGCACGTCCTGCCAGCGTGACCGCAGCACGTACTGGCGGGCATCGATCAGCTGCTTCGCGTGCGTGACTGCGTCCGGGTTCAGCGCGTAGGAGGCGATCCTCGGATTCTGACGGAGCGGCGAGGCCCGTAACGACCGTCGCCGTGTCGGTCAGTCGATGGTGCTGAGGTGCTGGTGGACGAGCGCGACCGCCATTGCCCCCTCGCCGACCGCAGACGCGACGCGCTTGATCGAGCCGTGACGCACGTCGCCCGCAACGAAGAGGCCGGGCTGGCTGGACTCGAGGAAGAGCGGTGGACGGGCGAGCGGCCACGCGGGCTGCTGGCCGCCGCTGAGGAGGTCCGGGCCTGTGACGAGGAAGCCGTGTTCGTCGCGGCGGAGCCACCCCTCGACGCCTGCCGTCGTCGGCCGGCCGCCGATCATGACGAACATCGCATCGGCGTCGGCCTCGGTCTGCTCACCCTGTGCTCCGTCGCGGATGACGACGGAGTCGAGTTGCTGGTCGCCGCGCGCCTCGGTCACCTCGGCGCCGGTGCGGACCCTGATCCGGTCGTGCGTCCGGATGCGGTCGACCAGGTAATGCGACATGCTCTGCTCGAGCGAGTCGGCACGGCAGACGACCGTGACGCTTCGGGCGACGTTCGCGAGTTGCAGGGCCGCCTGGCCGGCCGAGTTGGCGCCGCCGACGACGACGACGTCGCAGTTGCGGCAGAGCGCTGCTTCCGAGGGCGACGAGCCGTAGTGCACACCGGCCCCGATGAGCTCGTCCACGCCGGGCACCTCGAGCCGCTGGTAGTGCACGCCGTTTGCCGCGATGCCCGCGCGGGCGTGGAACGTGGCACCGCCGGTCAGCTCGAGCTGGAGTGTCCCGTTCTCGCCCGGCATCGCGCCGACGAGCTCGGCGCCGACGAGGATCTCCGCACCGAGCCGGGTGGCCTGCGCGTGGATGCTGGCGGCAAGCTCGGCGCCGCTGATCCCGTCGGGAAAGCCGGGGTAGTTCTCGATCCGGGCGCTCGTGCCCGCCTGACCGCCCGGGGCCAGAGCCTCGACGACCACGGTGCGGAGCCCCTCGGAGGCGGCGTAGAGCGCCGAGGTGAGCCCGGCCGGGCCGGCGCCGAGGATCGCAACGTCGTAGCGCTCGTGCTGCGGCCGGGTTGGCAGCCCCGCACGGGTGGCGAGCTCGTGCTTGAAGACCTTCGTCTCGAGATAAGCGTGCTGATCTGCCTCGGAGACGGCCGGCACGGCACCGTGCTGCGTCGCCGGGATGAACCTGGCTCGCATGAACCGGCCCGGCCCTTCGAGGATCGTGCCGTCCGGGAAGAGAACGCAGGGCATGTGGACACTGTCGAGGGCCGCGGCAGGAGCCAGCACGCGCACGAGCGGGTCGTCGTCGACGTCGACCCAGCGGAACGACACGCCGTTCCGTGAGAGGAACTGTCGCGTCTCGGCCGCGCCGGGGGTCGCGGCACGGCCGAGCAGGTAGATCGGCCCGCCGGGTGGCTTCAAGGTGCGTCGGCGGGTGCGACGTCGAAGCTGAACATCATCCCGCTCTCGTGGTGCTCGGCGATGTGGCAGTGGGCCATCCAGCGTCCGGGGTTCGTGATGTCGAGCAGGATGTCGACGGTCTCGCCGGTGCGGACGAGGACGGTGTCCTTCCAGACGTAGTTGGTCTCGGGGGCGCCGTCGCGGGCGAGAACGACGAAGCGGCCGGCGCCGTGGACGTGGAACGGGTGGTGCATCGGATGGTCCGAGTCCATCTCGTTCACCAGACGGAGCTTGACGCGGTCGCCGACGGTGAACTGCCACGCGATGCCGTGGTTCGCCGCGCCGGTGTCCCGGTCGACGAGCATCCAGCGCATGTTGGCCGGCGTTGTCCGGCGGTTGAGCTCGAGCATGTCGTCCTCCCACTCGATCCCCCCGGCCTCGTGGTCGTGCTCGTCCTCGTGCTCGTGCTCGTGTTGGTGCTCTGCGTGCGGATGGTCGTGGTGTTCGTGGGCGTGGTCCTCGTGCCCGTGACCTGACGCGGTGACGAGCGAGGCGTCGACCAGCTTCATGCCGCACTTCGGGCAGCGGTCGGGCTGCTCGCTCACGACCTCGGGGTGCATCGGGCAGACGTAGGTCACCGGGGCGGCGACGGCGACGAGCTTCATGCCGCACTTGGGGCAGCGGTCGGACTCTCCGCCGACCACGTCGGGGTGCATGGGGCAGACGTAGATCACGTCGCCCTCGGGCGCGGGCATGTCCATCTCGGCGACGAAGGCGAGCGTCTTGTCCGGCGGCGCGTCGGCGTAGATCTCGAGCCGTTCCCGCTCGGCAGACCATTCCGGGTTCGTGCGCAGCACCGCGAACTCGTATGCGAGCGACGGCGTCGCCGGCTCGGCTGCGACGTCGAAGGTCGCGAGCGTGTAGGTCTGCTCGGGTGTTCGGTGCTCGAGCGCCGTGCGTCCCGACTCTTCGAACAGCACGTCCACGACGGCGCGCTCCGAGGGCGCGAGCACGACCGACTCGACGAATGCTTCGCGCTCGACGCGGCCGCTGTCGCCGCCCACGAGCTTCATGCGTGCGCCCGGGAACGCGACGTCGAACACGCGCGTGTTGGCGGTGTTCGTCAGGTAGAGGCGGACGACCTCGCCCTGCCGGGCGGCGAACGAGGGCGCAGTCTCGCCTGCGACGAGCATGACATTGCCGTAGCGGCCCATTGCCGCGAACGTCGTCTCGTCGCGGCTGAACGGTGCGACCTTTCCGTCCTCGATGAAGATGTCGTCGAGGGTCAAGAGCAGCTCCCGGTGCGCCGGCGGCCAGTAGTCGCGTTCGGCCGGGTCGACGAGGATGTTGGCGTACTGGCCGAGCTCCTGGCCGTAGTCCTCGCGGATGTGCGGGTGGTACCAGTAGACGCCGGGATCGGGGAACGAGATGCGGTACGCGAAGCGGCCGCCGACCGGGATCGGCGCCTGCGTCTCGTGCGTGCCGTCGTAGCGGTTCTCCAGGCGCAGCCCGTGCCAGTGCACGGTCGCCTCCAGGTCGCCCTCGTTGAGGACGTCGACGACGAGCTCCGAGCCTTCGCGCACGCGCAGCGTCGGTCCGGGGATCGACCCGTTGTAGGCGATCATCCGCACGGTGTCGTCGCCGATCCTCTTCGCAACGGGCGCGATTCGGAGCTCGACCGTGTCGCCGTCGCCCAGCTCCACCACCCGGGTCGGCACCGCCTGCGGAAGGCCGGCTGTGTCGGTCGGGAAGGTGGCGGTCGTGTCGGTGGAGTCGTGCTCGTGATGGTGCTCGTGGTGTTCCATGGCTATGAGGCTCCTTGGGCAGCGCTTGCGCCCTGCGGGGTGGGATCGGCGCTCGTCCCGGTTCGTGGCCCGCGGTTGGCGGCGATCTGGTCTGCGATGAACGCCGCGTCGTCGGCAACGAAGCCGAGCAGCGCGGAGCCGCGCGTGTGCTGCCAGGACAGGCCGAGGAAGTAGAGCCCCGGAATGTCGCTCACGCCGCGGCGGTGGCGCAGGCGACCGTCGTCGCCGTCGATCGGCAGGTCGATCCACGAGTGGTCGGGCCGGTAGCCGGTCGCCCAGATCACCGCGTCGATATCGAGCTCCGTGCCGTCGGCGAACCGGACCGTGCGACCGTCCGCGCCGACCGCGCGTGGCCGCACCGTGACGCCGTGGCGCTTGGCATCGCGCGGGCTCGACCCGATAAGGGTGTCGCGGTCGCGCGCACGCCGGCCGATCCGCGATTCGACGGTCTTCGACAGCACCCCGAGCTTTGTCAGCCACCAGAAGAGGTCACGGCCGAGCAGACGCTGCGGCAGGGGCGTCTGCCGGGTGCCGATCGCGAGGTGGACATCGCGGCTGCCGGCGAGCTCTTTCGCGATCTGGAAGCCCGTGTTGCCGCCGCCCACCACCAGCACACGGCCTTCCGGCAGGTCCGCCGGCCGCCGGTAGCCGGCGCTGTGCGTCTGGAAGACCTCGGCTGCGAGACCGTCCGCGATGGCCGGCACGATCGGCGCGTGGAACGGCCCGGTCGCAACCACGACCGCGCCCGCATGGATCGGCGTGCCGTTCGCGTCGAGCACGAAGCCGTCGGCGTCCCGGCTCAGCGAACGCACGGGCGTCGAGAGCTCCACGGGCAGCCCGAAATGCTCGACGTACCGGTCGAGGTAGGCAGCGACCTCGTCGCGGGTCGGGTAACCCTCCGGGTCGCCGGGGAAGGCGAGCCCGGGCAATGCGTCGTAACGGCGCGGGGTGAACAGGACGAGCGAGTCCCAGCGATTCCTCCACGCGGACCCGACGGAGTCCGCCTCCTCGATAATGACGAAGCGTCCCTTCTGCTCGGCCAGGGCATGGCCGATCGCCAGCCCCGCCTGTCCGGCGCCGATCACGGCGACGTCGTACCGCACGTTCTCCATCACGACCCTTGTCTCGCCGGCACGGCGGGACCGTAAACCGCGTGGCTGCCGGTTCAAATGACCGCTCGAACTCCGGCTTCTGATCTCGATCGTCTCGGTCCGACGCGCGAGGAAGGGCGGCAGCAGAGCGAGCGCGTGAGCTGAGTCGTCGGCGCGGACCCGCCACCAGACGGAATGGCCTCGACGAGACACGTCGACGCTGCGCGATGGTGGCGCAACAGCTGTCGAAGCCCGTCCAGGCGGCGAACGCGGCTGCGCATTCTCGCGGGGTGTGCGGGTGTGGAGGGGAACGGCATGCCGTGAGTGTGCCCCGGTCGCGGGTGCGCCGGTCTATCAGGTGTGGGCGGCGCCAATCCTCCTCGCGGTGATCGGCGCGTCAATCCCGCAGGAGAGCGCGATCGAAGAACCCGACGACACGTCGCTCGTACGCCTCCGGACGGGCGTCGATCCCGCCAATGTGGCCGGAGCCCGGGACTTCCCACCGCTCTTTGGGGCCGCGGGCGACCTCGAAGAAGGCGTTGTTGGCAGGCTCCTCGACCGGCTGCCCACGCTCGCCATAGATGAAGAACACCGCACCCGAGATCTTGGGTACGAGGCTCTTGAGATCGGCCGGGGGGACGTTGTTCGAGAAGACGGCCGTTGCGACCGTTGCGATGCCGTTGCCGAGGACGTCTTCCCAGGTCCTTCCCGGATTCGCGACGATGTCGCGGACGGAGCGGCCGCTCGCGCCCTCGGACACGATCGCCCGCAGGGCCGTCGACTCGGCCGCGGCCTCGATCATCATCTCGCCGCCGACCGACAGGCCGATGCCCCCGATCCGTTCAGGGTCGACGTCAGGGCGGCTCTGCAGGAACCGCACGGCCGCGTGGACGTCGCGCTCTCCCTGCCACCCGAAGAGGTTCGGGTCGCCCTCGCTCTCGCCTTCGCCGCGGCGGTCGAAGAGCAACACCCCGTACCCGTGCCGCGCCAGGGCCTTCGCCCGCTTCTGCGCACTCGGCTGCCGTCCGGGGAAGGCGATCACCGCCGCGCCGTTCCGGGACGGGATGTACCACCCTTCCAGCCGTAACCCGTCGCTCGTCCTGAACCGCACGTCCTCGAACGACGACCCGAGGTCGGCTGCCGGAACGAGTCCGTGCGAGGCGTGCGTCGCGACGTAGGCGATGGCGACGGGGAACAGCACGACGCTGGCGACAACTGCCGCACCGACAGCGAGCAGGACGCGCCGGGCGTAGCGCCACCAGAGGCGATCATCCTGTCGACGCGCCCTCCAGAGCGTGACGCCGCCGATCGCGATCAACCCGATCCCGGCGACGAGCGACAGCAGCCCCGTGTAGTCGTCTGCGACCGGCCCGCCCTCTCTCGTGTGATGCAGGGCCTCGATCGACACGAGCACGCCGCCGTAGCCCGCGAGGAACGCGATCACGGCACGCGCGCCCGGGCGGAGCCGCCCGTAGAAGGCTCCCGCCGCGACGAGGAGGGCAAGCGGTAGGAGGCCGCTGACGAGATGGCCACCGGCGGTCGTCCCGGGATTGGGCTGCAGGAAGTTGTCGTCGACGACGTGGAGGGCGACGACGCCGATCGCGAGTCTCGCGAGGTGGATGTCGTCTCGCAGCCACGAGACGGCTCGCGCTGCGGGGCTCGGGTGGGTGTGGGAAGTGCTCACCATGGGATCTTCTCTCCCATAGGCAGCCGCGACCGACAGGCGCTTCAGGACGATCGCCTTCAGCGCGATCACGATGAAGCGGAACGGATCGCGCTGTTGCAACATCGAGGCGCGACCCTGAGCCCGCACCCTGATTTCTCGACCTGCCTAACCGGTGCCGGCGGCTACGGCGGCCGTCATCAGGTCGGCAGCGTCCT
Source organism: Gaiella sp. (assembly GCA_035698965.1). Lineage (GTDB taxonomy): Bacteria > Actinomycetota > Thermoleophilia > Gaiellales > Gaiellaceae > Gaiella. The sequence goes on from DASSBI010000335.1 coordinate 9,963, forward strand.
CGTCGGCGAGGCCCTCGCGCGCGAGGCGGCGCCAGGTCCAGAAGTCGAGCGCTACCCGGACGAGCGCGTGGAGCCGGTCGGCTCGCCGGCCGCGGACGGCAAAGCCCGCCGTAAGGTCAGCAGCGAGGTCTGCGAGCACGCGATCGATGTTCTGCTCGAGGAACCGGTCCAGCTCGGGGACGGACGCGCGGTCGCTGAAGAGCTTGCCGAACATCGGCTCGGTCTCGCGGTACCACGCATAGAGCCGACCGAGCGCGTCGCGAGCGCGCGCGCCGGAGTCGGCCTGTGCGAGGACGCCTGCGAAGTCCGGGATCGGGTGCAGCCGCTCGTAGTGGGCGGCGCAGGCGGGTAGCAGCTCGCTCAGGCTCGGGAAGTGGTTGTAGACGGTGAGGCGCGTCACTCCGGCGCGGCGGGCGATCTCGGCCACCGTCGTGTGCGCGACGCCCTTCTCCTCGTGGAGTTCGGTGGTGACCTTCGCGATCCGCTCGCGCGTCTCGCGCTGGCTCTCGGCCCGGGCCTTCAGCTCGTATTTCCTCATTCGGGTTGACATGGTGTTCATTCATGTTAGCATGCCACTTGATCGATGAACATGATGTTCAATGAAAGGATGATCGAGATGCTCGCTACCAGTCAGCTCGAGACCCTGTCCGCGCAGATGAGCGGACGCGTCGTGACCTCGTCGGACTCCGACTGGGACGCGGCGCGGCAGGTGTTCAACCTGGCGACGGACCTGAGGCCCGCCGCAGTCGCGCTCCCCCAGGACGTCCGCGACGTCGTCGCGGCCGTGGAATACGCCCGCGACAACGGGCTGCGCGTTGCGCCGCAGGCCACCGGCCACAACGCCGACGCGTACGGCGCGCTCGAGGACACCCTCCTCGTCGACGTCCGCGAGCTCCAGGAGGTCTCCATCGACGCCCAGGCCCGGCGCGTGCGGGCCGGAGCAGGCGTGAAGTGGGGGCGCATCGCTCCGAAGCTCTCCGAGCACGGGCTCGCCGCGCTGCACGGCTCGTCTCCCGACGTCGGGGTCGCCGGCTACTCGCTCGGTGGCGGCATGGGCTGGCTCGGGCGCAAGCACGGCCTCCAGGCCAACAGCGTCACCGCGATCGAGCTCGTCACCGCGGGCGGCCGCGCGATCCGGGTCGACGGAGAGCACGAGGCGGAGCTCTTCTGGGCGCTCCGCGGCGGGAACGGCAACTTCGGCGTCGTCACGGCGCTCGAATTCGCCGTCTATCCGGTCGAGGAGCTGTACGCGGGAGTCATGTTCTTCCCCTTCGAGCGCGCGGCCGAGGTGCTCCACGCCTGGACGGCGCTCGTCCCGACGCTGCCCGACGAGATGATGTCGTGGGCGTCGCTTCTGCAGTTCCCCGACGCCCCGTTCGTGCCCGAGCCGGTGCGGGGCGGCTCGTTCACCGTCGTCTACGGCGCCTTCCTCGGGAGCGAGGCGGAGGGCCGCGACCTGCTGCGACCGGTGCGCGAGCTGAGCCCGGCGATGGACACCTTCGAGATGGTGCCGCCGGCGGCACTGGGCGACATGGCGATGGATCCGCCCGACCCCCTGCCCTTCGTCACCACCACGGCACTCTTGACCGATCTGCCGGGTGCCGGCGTCGACGAGCTGGTGGCCGCGGTGGGGCCCGAGTCCGGCACGAACCTCGCGCTGGTCGAGCTGCGCCAGCTCGGCGGCGCCTTCGGACGGGAGACACCGGGCGCCGGTGCACGGGCGACGCTTCCGGGCGCGCTCAGCCTGATCGCGCTCGGGGTTCCGGAGGACGACGCATCCGAGGCGACGGCGAGGGGATACCTCGAGGCCCTCGATCGGGCCGTCCGCCCGCACCGCGTCGGCGACTACGCGAACTTCGTCATGGAGCCGACCGACGCGAGCCGCTTCTTCGACGCGGACACGTGGGCGCGGCTGCGACGGGCGAAGGCCTCGTACGACCCGGGCGACCTGTTCAGGGGCAACCACCACATTCCGCCCGCCGGGTGAGCCTCCGGCGTCGATGCGAAGCGTTGCGGAGCGGGCTCGAGGCCCGCTCCGCACCACGCTCTCAGCCGGCGAGGGGCCTGCCCGTCTCGAGCAGCGTCTTCAAGCCGCTCAGGACGAACATCCAGCCGCCCGCGACCGACGCGGCCGTCTTGGGCGCGCCCTCGAGGCGGTCGTGCACGAGGGTCAGCTTCGTGACGCCGCCATCCTGGGGCTCGATCTCCCAGGTGACGCGGCTCGTCTCCTCGTCGGCGAGCTCGGGGTCGTAGAGCCCCTGCCACTCGTGGACGAGCTTGCGAGGCGGGTCTTCCTCGAGGATTGCCGAGTCGCCCCACAGCTCGCCGTTCGGGCCGTAGGCGCGGCGCCTCCCGTCTCCCATCTCCACGCGCGAGGCGTAGAAGTACTGCGTCGTGAGGTCGCCGTTCGTGATCGCGTCCCACACCTGCTCGGGCGTGGCGCGGATGAACAGCTGGTAGACCTGCGTGGCCGTTGCCGTAGTGGTCGTCATGCGCTTTCCTCCAATCGGGTCTTGAGGTCGAGGAGCGCCGACACCTGGCGCTCCCGGTACTTGTCGATCCAGCGGTCGTGGATCAGGCGGATCGGGACCGGGTTCAGGTAATGGAGCTTCTCCCGGCCCGACCGGCGGGTGACGACGAGACCGGCCTCCTCGAGCACGCGCAGGTGCTTCATCACCCCGAAGCGGGTCATCTCCTGCTCCGACTCGAGCTCGGTGAGCGTACGGCCGTCACGCTCGAAGAGCCGGTCGAGCAGGAGGCGCCGCGTCGGGTCGGCGAGCGCCTTGAAGACTCGATCGTCGTCGGTCATGCTCCCGACTTTACGTGACCAAATAGTCACATGTCAAGAGTGAGGCCCTGCGTACGCCAGCCAGCCGCGGAGGGTGAGTGCGGTGTAGTACGTGCCGACATCCTCGAAGTCCGCTTCGCGCAGGAGCGCCTCGTCCTCCTCGGGGCTCAGGATCGGCAGCTGGGTGGCGAGAGCCGTAGCGCGCTCGGTGACCTGGGCGGGATCGTCGTCCGGGCCTGCGACGAAGCGCGCGTAGTGCCCGAGCCAGGCTGCCCGCGCGTCACCGGCAGGGACGCTGTGGTGGAACGTGACGAGCGGGGCGCCGGGCCGGAGCCGGCGGCGGATCTCGCGGAGCGTCCGCAGCCGTTCGTCCCGGGGCAGGAAGTGCAGCGTGAGCAGGCAGGTGGCGGCGTCGAACGGGCCTTCGGGCGCGTCCGTCACGTATCCCTCGTGCAGCGCGGCACGGGCGGCGAGCGGCCCCATCGTCTCGCGGGCGACGTCGAGCATCGGGGCGGACGGGTCGACGCCGTCGAACGTCCACCGCTCGTGGCGCTCGGCGAGATACGTGAGCTCGAGGCCGCCGCCCGCGCCGACCACGAGCACGCGCCCGTGGTCCGACACCGATTCCGCAAGGATCTGCTCGACGATGCCGTGCAGGACGTCGAGGCCCGGGACCGACCGGCGCGCCCGCTCGGCGTACGACGCCACCGCCGCCGGGTCGGAGAAGAAGTCGGCCGTCATCGTGCCCGGGAAGGGCGGTTTGTAGCGGCCGGCAAGTCCATCTGAACGGATGATCGCTGCCACGACGACGCGGTGCGCGAAGCAGATGGTGTCGATCGCGGCATGGCGATCCAGCCGGGCGGCGTCGGCGTACCCCATCAGCCACGCGCCTGCAGCCTCGGATCGTGAGCAGCGTCGGCGTACATCGGAGGGCAACCGCGACCGCCGGCATCGGGGCGCAGCTCGTAGTGCCAGGGCTCGTTGTCGTAGATCTGGCACAGCCCATACGCGGCGCCGTGGTCGGACAGCCACGCTGCGGCATGAGAAGGCCCGATGTCGACCGCGTCTCCCGACACGTGAGCGGACGTGGTGGGGGAGGCCACCCAGCGGGCGGCTTCCTCTTCCGAGCCGTACTTCCAGACCGCCTCGTCGAGGAGTCGTTCCTGGTACGCGGGGGAACGCCAGCCGCTGTCGACCACCAGCGCGACTCCATCGGCCGCGGCATCGGCCGCAGCCCAGCGCAGGGCCTCGAGGAGAGCCGGATCGAGGTTGGCGACACCCGGGACGTCCTCGTCGAACACCGTGGTGCCGCTGGGGACGGCGCCGCCCGCCTCGCCGAGCGCACCCCGGCGGTCACGGCGAGCGTCGGCAGGCGGGCGTGGCGGCTCATTGGGAACGACGTGATTCGGTGGTGCGGCCGTCGAGGACGAGGAGGGCAACTGCCAACCGAGCGCCACGGCGATCACCGCGATGACACCCAGCAGGCCGGCGGCACGGATCCTGCGAGCTCGAGCCCGACGGGCCGCCCGTCGTGCTCCTCGGTAGGAGGCCATGCCGCTATTCAAGAAAGCGTGGTGTTGCCGGCGTGTATCCGTATTTCGATACGCCGGCGATATGCGTCGGCTCTAGCATCGGGGCATGCGCGTGCTGATCGTCGAGGACGAGCCCCTGATGGCCGGCGCGATTCGCGATGGCCTGCGCCTGGAGGCGATCGCGGCGGACATCGCAGGTGACGGCGACACCGCTCTGGAGCTGCTCGGCCTCAACGCCTACGACATCGCCGTCCTCGACAGGGACATCCCCGGACCGACCGGCGACGAGATCGCCGAGCACATCGTCGCGTCCGGCGGCGGCATGCCGATCCTGATGCTCACCGCTGCCGACCGTCTCGACGACAAGGCGACCGGTTTCGAGCT
>DASSBI010000336.1:0-4572 GCA_035698965.1 Gaiella sp.
TCTTCTACCAGCCCGACACGGGTCTCGCCGGACGCTGGTCGGAGCGCGGGATCCTCGCCGTCGAGATGGAGGCCGCCGTCCTCTTCACCCTCGGGGCCCTGCGCAAGATCCAGACAGGCTGCATGCTGATCGTCTCGGACGTCGTCGTCGAGGGCGAGTTCATCCGCATCAGCGACGAGGAGATGCGCGCGGCCGTCGACCAGATGACCGAGCTCGCGCTGCACGTCGTGACCGCCTCGTAGCCGCACCGCTCGACGGTGGCGCAGCACTTGCACACGGTCTTCCTCGTCAACCCGGCCTCGGCGAACGGCTCCACGGGGCGGCGCTGGCCGGAGCTCGCGCGACGCGCCGCGGCGGCCGGGCTCGAGGGAGCGACGCTCTTCAGCGAGCGGCAGGGACATCTCGCCGAGCTCGCCCGCGAGGCGGCGCTCGACGGTGCGGAGCTCCTCGTCGTGGTAGGCGGCGACGGCTCGGTCAACGAGGTGGCGAACGGTCTCGCGGGACTCGGGCGGCAGCCGGAGGTCGCCATCGTCCCGCGCGGGACCGGCTGGGACTTCTCGCGCACCTTCGGGATCCCGCGGAAGGTCGACGACGCTGTGCACGTCGCCCTGGAGGGCGACGTCCGCACGATCGACGTCGGGCGCGTTTCGTACCGCGCCTGGGACGGGTCGGATGCGACGGCGTCCTTCGCCAACGTCGCGAGCGCGGGGATGAGCGGTGCGATCGCGAAGCGCGCGAACGAGACGTCGAAGGCGCTCGGCGGGAAGGCGTCCTACCTGTGGGCGACCTTCGCCGTGTTCTCCGGCTGGGAGGCGACCGAGATCGAGGTGGTAGTCGACGACGAGCGGCGGACAGGCCGGATGTTCGACGTCGTCGTCGCCAACGGCCGCTTCTTCGGCGGCGGGCTCCAGATCTGCCCGGAGGCGCAGCCCGACGACGGCGTGTTCGACGTGCTCACGATCGGCGATGTCACGAAGCGCGACCTGGTCCAGACCATGCCGAAGATGTACCGGGGGACACACCTGCCGCATCCGAAGGCGGAGCTTCTGCGCGGCTCGTCCGTGACGGTGACGAGCGAGACGCCGCTCCCGATCGAGCTCGACGGCGAGCAGCCCGGGACGACGCCCGTGACGTTCGAGGTCGCCGCCGCCGCCCTCCGGCTCCGCGTGCCGCGGGGTTAGCTACTGCCGGAGGCGGACTTCTGCGAGCGCTTCAGCGCGGCGAGGTCCTTCTCGAGCTTCGCGACGCGGCTCTCGAGCTCGTCGACGCCGCGCACCTTCTTCGAGAGGTCGTCCACCCGCAGCTTGAGGTCGTTGAACGCGTCGAGCGCGCGCTGGCCGCCGGGGAGGTCGACGATCCGCCGGATGGCCTCCTCGCCCTTGCCTGCCAGGCGGGTGATCACGTCGTCGGTCTTCGCCGCGTCGTTCTTTTCCGTGTCGTTCGTCGCAGCCATACGGCCATACTACGCGTTCTCCGCCCGCGCATCGAGCGCGCGCGCGACCTCCTCGAGGACGGGGGCCGACGGTCCGCGGACGACGATCTCCGCTTCCGCGTCGTAGGGCGTCTCCTCGAGGTTCAGGATGGCGAGTGCGCCACCCGCCCGAAGGGTGTCCCCCGGCAGCCCGGCGACGGGCCAGACCTGCAGCGACGACCCGACGACGAGCATCAGCCCCGTCTCGCGCGCGAGCCGCTCCGCTCGCTCCATCGCGTCCGCCGGGAGAAGCTCGCCGAACATCACGACCCCGGGCTTGACGATCTCGGCGCAGCTGCTGCAGAGGGGCGTCTCACGGGTCGCGAGCTGGGCGAGGATCGCCTCGAGCGTCTCCTCGGCGCCGCACGCGAGGCACGGAAAGCGGGCGATCGAGCCGTGCACCTCGATGACGTCCCTGCTCCCGGCGCGCGTGTGCAGTAGGTCGATGTTCTGCGTCACCACCGCGCGCACGTGACCCGCGCGCTCGAGCGCAGCGAGCGCGACGTGCCCGGCGTTGGGCTCCGCCGCGAGGAGGCCGCCGATCCGCGGCCCGTACCAGCGCCACACGCGAAGCGGGTCGCGCCGGAAGGCGTCGATCGACGCGACCTCGAACGGGTCGACGTCCGCCCAGATCCCGCTCGCCGAGCGAAAGTCCGGAATGCCACTCTCGGTCGACATGCCGGCGCCCGTGAGCACGACGGCCGCACCGCGATCCCGGATCAGCGACGCGAGCGCGGCGGCGGTTCCCACGGCGCGCATCCTAGGCCCGGGGTATATCTCGCCACGATGGACGGCTACGCCTTCACGCACCAGGTCCGCGTCCGCTTCGCCGAGACCGACGCGCAGGGAATTGCCCACCATGCGTCGTTCGTCATCTGGCTGGAGGAGGCCCGGGTCGCGTACCTGGCGGCGTTCGCAGGCGGTTACCAGGCGATCCGCGACGGCGGGATCGAGGCGCTGACGACCGGTATCCACCTCGAGTACGAGCGGGTCGCCGTGTTCGACGACGTGCTGACGATCGGGGTGCGCTGCGCGGAGATCCGCGGTGCCCGGTTCCGGTACGAGTACCTGGTCGAGCACGAGGGCGAGCGCGTCGCGCACGGCTGGACGGCCCACGCCACGGTGGACGCGGCCACGCACCGGCCGACGCGGGTCCCCGAGTGGTTCGTCGAGGACGTCCTCAGGGCCGAGGCGTCGACGCGGACGCCGTAGCCGGGGACTCCGGCCCCGCGGCGTCTTTCTTCGCTCCGTTCGCGGGCTGCTTCGCAGTGTCGGTGGACTGCGTCGCCGTGCCGGCGGCCGGCGGCGGCGTGACCTTCGGCCGCACCTTCGACCCGAGCCGGACGACGGTGGGCTCGCCGACGTAGTACGAGCGCCAGGTCGTGTCGTAGAGGAGCGTCCCGTCCGGCTGGTAGACGCGCCGCCTGACGCTCGTCGAGCGCGGCGGAGAGCCCCACCGCTCGACGACCTTCTGCCCCTTGAACAGCGTGTCGTCGTCGACCCGCTTCCACGGCACCTTGCCGTCGACCGTGAGCGGCGCCGTCTCGGTCTCGACGCGACGGTTCTGCGGCGTCCCGTAGATGTTCACGGTGAGCGATCCGGCTCCCACGAAGGTGCGGACGAGCAGCCACTTGTCGGTGTCGTTGGTGAAGACGAGGTCGATGTCCGGGTAGTTGACCGTCGCGTCCCGACCCAGGGGGTAGTGGCTGATGAAAAGCGCGTGGTTCGTCCGCTTGTCGATCGAGAGGCCCGCCTCGAAGGCCGCGTTGAAGAGCGTCGTCGAGACCTGGCAGACGCCGCCGCCGATCCCGCTCTCGAGCTCGCCGTTGATGATCACCGGCGCCTCCTCGAAGCCCTTCGCCTCGTTCCGCTCGCCGGTCGTCTGATTGAACGAGAACCGCGCGCCGGGCGCGACGAGCGCGCCGTCGATCAGGTCGGCGACGAGCTGGACGTTGTGCAGCCGCCCCGGCGTGCCGCCGTAGGTCGTCGTGTACGACCCGACGATTCCCGTGATGCCCATCGCCTCGGCGGCCGCGGTCGTTCGCGACGGCTCACTCGTCGCCGGCGCGAGCGCCGCCGACCTGCGCGTCGGCGAGAGCATCGCCTTCTCGATCGCGCTCCGCGCGGCCTCCAGGTCGATCGTGCGACCGGGCTTGGCGGGGACGACCTCGATCCCCCCGGACACCACCCTGAACGTCGCATCGCTCGGCGGGCGGTTCACCGAGCGGCGGATGGACGCGAGCCACGCCTGGGCGGCCTTCCCGCCGATGCCGACGCTGGTCGCGCCGCCCTTCGGCAAATCCAGAAGCTGGGCGATCCGCCACCGGGCGAGCCGGAACCGCGTCGGACCGACGGTCAGCGTGACCGGCGCCGAGATCGCCGTTCGGGCATCCGTGGCCGCATCGGCGAGCTGCGCCGCCGTGACCGTCGGCTCGTCTCGCACGACGGGCAAGCGGACCGGGCCGCGCCGGTCGATCGACGCGAGCGCGTCGACGAGCGCCGCGGAGGCCCGGGAACGGTCGAGACGCACGCCGGGGCGCGCGGCAGTCACGGCGATGGCGAGCCCTTTGCGCTCGAGGCCCGCGTCGACCGCAGGACGGTCGACCGCGGCGGCGATCCTGGCGACGGTGTAGCGCACCGCGGACGGGTAGACGTCGACGTGCGGCTCGACGTCGCTGCCGAAAAGACGCGACTGGATGCGCTTCAGGCCGCGGATGGGTGCGACCCCGTCGCCCGCGTTCGCGGCCGCGCGTACCGCCCCCTTCCAGTCGGGGCGGACGCCGAGTTGCGACGCGGTGGCCGCGAACGTGCGTCCGCCGGCGACGAACTGCACCGACGTGTGCCCAAGCGCGGCCGACCGCGCCTCGAGCTCGCTCGTCGCCTGCGCGAGCCCCATCCCGCCGACATCGAGCCCGCCGACCGTCGTCCCCGCAGGGAGCCGCGTCGGAGACCCCGCGAGGAGCGTGAGAGACACGAAAGCGAGCAGAGCGACGAAGCCGACCAGGAGGACGGCCCTGCGCACCGCGATGCGGCGTGAGCGTCGGCGGCGCGCCATTCCCGAAACGCTGGTCGCGCCGGATGACACGAACGGAAATGTAGCC
>DASSBI010000337.1:0-2372 GCA_035698965.1 Gaiella sp.
CGCGCTCGTGGACGGCCGGCCGGGGCTCTCGCTGCGGGAGCTCGCCGATGCGGAGGGCATCTCCGCACCATCGCTCTCCGGACATGTCGACCGGCTCGAGACGGCGGGGCTGCTGCGCCGCGTGCGGTCCGAGGACGACCGGCGGCGCGTCGGGCTCGAGTTGACGTCCGAGGGGCGCGCGATCCTCAAGCGGGTCCGCGCCCGCCGTACGACCTGGCTGGCCGACCGGCTCGCCCACCTCTCCGACGATGATCGAGAGCGCGTCGAGGAGGCGCTCCCGGCTCTGCGCCGGATGCTGGAGCGCCCGTGAAGCTCCTCTCGATCGCGCTCCGCAGGCGCACCTTCCGCTCGCTCCGCCGCCACCGCAACTATCGGCTCTTCTTCGCTGGCCAGATCGTCTCCGTCGCCGGCACGTGGATGCAGAACATCGCGCTCGCGTGGCTCGTGATCGAGCTCTCGAGCTCCCCGCTCGCCGTCGGCGCGCTCGCGTTCTGCCGCTTCGTGCCGTTCTTCCTGTTCGGCCTCGTCGCCGGCGTCGTCATCGACCGGCTCGACACGCGCCGGCTCCTCCTCGCGACGCAGGGCGCGGCGATGATCGTGTCGATCGCGCTCGCGGTCGTCACGCTCGCCGGCTGGGCGACGCTGCCGGTCGTCTACGCCCTGGCGGCGATCGGCGGGCTCGTTCTCGTGTTCGACGCGCCGGGACGCCAGACGCTGACGTTCCAGATGGTCGGCGAGTCGGAGCTGCAGAACGCTGTCGCGCTCAACTCCGGCCTCTTCAACGCCTCTCGCGTGATCGGCCCCGCCCTCGCCGGGCTCCTGATCGCGGCGGTCGGGACCGGAATGTGCTTCGTCGTCAACGCGTTCAGCTTCCTGGCAGTGCTCGTCGCGCTCTACCTGATGCGCGAGGACGAGCTGCACCCCGTCGAGAAACGGCCCGGGACGAAGGTCGTCGCCGGCATTCGCGAGGGCCTGGGCTGGGCGGCACACACGCCGCTAGCGCGAGTCGTGCTCTGCGTGGTGACGGTCATCAGCCTCGTCGGCTTCAACTTCAACGTGCTCGTCCCGCTGCTCGCCTCGCAGACGCTCGACGTCGGCGCCGGCACGTTCGGCCTGCTCTCGGCGGCCTTCGGCCTCGGCGCGCTCTTCGGTGCGCTCGCGACGGCCAGCATGCGCGAGGCGAGCCCGCGGGTCTTCGTCGGCGGCGCGATCGGCTTCAGCCTTGCGATGCTCGGGCTCGCGCTCGTCCACTCGGTCGACGTCGCGCTCGTGCTGCTCCTGTTGCTCGGCATGTCGTTCGCCTTCTTCACCTCGAGCGCCAACGCGCTGGTCCAGCTCGCCTCGCCGCCTCATCTACGCGGGCGCGTGATGAGCCTCTACCTGTTTGCCTTTGCCGGCCTTGCCCCGATCGGCGGGCTCGTGGCGGGTTTCCTCGCCGAGCAGGGCGGAACGGAGCTCGCGTTCGGCCTCGCAGGCGTGGCCGGCCTCCTCGCGATCGCATGGGCGGCGTACTCCCTGTTCTCGCAGCCGCTGAGGCCCGCCCGCGCCGAGGCCTGACGGGACAGCACACCGCTGCGTTACGGTTCCTGTCGGCATCGCACGGACGTGACCCCGCCGCCGCCGCGGCATCCCGGACGTGCGATGCCGAACAATCTCCTGTCCTAGAGCTGCTCGACCGACGTCAGCCACAGCGGGCCGTCGATCGCTTCGAGACGGGGTGTGTCCGGGTCGTCCGGCTCGTCGAGCGAGGCGTCCCGCACGTGCAGGCGCCGGCCGTCGATCGTCGCCACGGGGCCGATGACGGACTGGTCGAACATCACCTGCCAGGCGCGAACCTGGCGAAGGAGCTCGGCGCGGGGCTTGCCCGGGTCGAGCTCGGCGTAGTCCGTGCCGAAAGGCCCCGCCCACGTGGCACCCTCCGAGCGCTGCGGATCGCCCCGCTCACCGGCGAGGACGCGCCGGAGCGCGTCCGGGTAGAGCTCGCGGGCGAGCCCCCGGAGCACGGTCACGAGGCCTCCGATCGTCTGGTCGGCGGGCATCGGACGAGACGCCTGGGCGAGTACCGGGCCGGTGTCGAACGTCTCGTCCATCAGATGGAGCGTGAGCCCAAGCTCGGCGTCGCCCTCGCGGATCGCCCAGGCGAACGGATACGGGCCACGATGCCGTGGAAGAAGCGCGGGGTGACTGTTGACGACGCCGAACCTCGGGATCGCGATCACCTCGGGCGGGAGCAGCCAGCGGTACCCGGCACAGAGGCCGATCGCCGGCTCGTAGGCGGCCGTGAGGCGGACGAGGTCGGACTTGTCGACCACGAAGCAGACATCGAGGTCGTCGGGCGTCTCGGCGACGACCGCCGCCCGCCGGTCGGCGTC
>DASSBI010000338.1:0-5606 GCA_035698965.1 Gaiella sp.
GCAAGCGCATCCTCGTTCGTGCGGATCTCAACGTGCCGCTCGAGGACGGAGCGGTCGCCGACGACACGCGAATCCGTGCGGCCGTGCCGACGATCCGGCTCCTCCTCGATCGCGACGCGGCGGAGGTCGCCGTCTGCTCGCACCTCGGCCGCCCGAAGGGGCACGATCCTGCGTTCGCGATCGCGCCGGTTGCGGCGCGGCTCGAGGAGCTCGTCGCCGACGACCGGCTGCGCGTGCTCGAGAACACGCGCTTCGATCCCGGCGAGACGAAGAACGACCCCGACACCGCGCGCAGGCTCGCCGAGGGGATGGATCTCTACGTCGACGATGCGTTCGGCTCGGCCCACCGCGCGCACGCGTCGACCGAGGCCGTCGCCCACCTGTTGCCCGCGTACGCCGGTCTGCTTCTCATCGCGGAGCTCGAGCACCTCGGCCGCCTCCTCGGCGACGTGGCGCGGCCGTTCGTGCTCGTGGCCGGCGGCGCGAAGGTCGAGGACAAGCTCGGAGTCCTGCGCAACCTCGGCGGCCGAGCCGACACGGTGATCGTCGGCGGCAAGATGGCGGAAGAGCTTCGCGACGGGGCCACGCTGCCCTTCCCGGTCGAGCTCCCGAGCGACGTCGTCGCGGCAGCCTCGTTCGACGCCGACGCCGAGAGTCGCGTCACCCCGTACGACGACCTCCCGGACGGCTGGCTCGGACTGGACATCGGCCCCGACAGCCAAGAGCGGTTCGGCGAGCTGATCCGGGGCGCGAAGACCGTCTTCTGGAACGGGCCGATGGGCGTCTTCGAGTGGGAGCGGTTCGCGCAAGGGACGAAAGCGGTCGCCGAGGCGGTCGCCGCGGTCGATGGGTACACCGTCGTCGGCGGCGGCGACTCCGTCCGCGCGATCTCCGAGCTCTCGCTCGACGACGACGTCGACTGGGTCTCGACGGGCGGCGGCGCCTCACTCGAGCTGCTCGAGGGCAAGGAGCTGCCCGGCGTCGCCGCGATTCCCGCTGCGTGACTCAGGCCACCGCGTAGACGCGCCACGCCCCCGGCACGCCCTTGAGGCGGTGCTCGCCCCTGTCTGCGAGATCGAGCCCGGACCCTGACTGCCCAGCTGCGGTCGCCGATCTCAGTCTGTCGGGCGGTCGAGTCGACGATGTCGGTGAAGAGCACCGTCGCGAGAACGCTCTCGAGCTCGGCCTCCTCCTCGTGCAGCTCCCGTGCGAATCGCCGCACTGCTTCGAGGTACGCGTCGGGACGCTCCTGCATCACCGTCGGTGCGGAGCCCGAAATCGTCTGCAGCCGTGCGCCGGGGATGAGGCCGGCGAAAGCCTTCGCCTCGCCTTCCAGGTAGCCTCCGCGGTCAAGACGAGGGTCGGCACCCGGATGGTGCCGAGCACGTCGCGGACGTCGGCTCGTAGAACATCCGCCAGAGGGCGACGGCATCCCCGGGGGCTGTTGAGAGGCGCATCCACTCGAGCCACCACTCGACCGTCTCCTCTCGGGTCATGCCCTCCATCGGCCAGGGCGCGTGCTCCTCGGCGTACTCGGGCGTTCCCCACCCCGCTTCCATTGCCTCGAGCTCGCGGTCGAACTCGTCGCGACGCATCCCCCAGGGGCCGGGGGCCCACGCGATGCGCGGCGCTGTTTTCATCAACGCGAGCCCCAGCGTCCGTTCGGGGTACGTGGCGGCGAAGAGGCACGAGAGCGGGCCTCCGTCCGCTCCGGCGACGACGAGTGCTCGCTCGGCGCCGGCGGCGTCGAGCACCGCGGTCAGGTCGTCCATGCGCTCCTCGATGGGCGGCAGCCGCCGATCGCGCAGGCGGTCGGAGAGACCCATGCCGCGGCCGTCGAAGCTGATCGCACGACCGAGTGCCGCGTACCCCGCTTCCATCGCTCGGACGCCTCAGAGCGAGGCTGAAGACGTCGGCACCGATGCGGAGCGCGTCGATGCCCCCGAGCCGTCACCGTTGACCCGGTAGGCGATGTGCCGTTCCGGGCATATCTGATCTCGCTGGTCATCGGAAGCCACTGACTAGGATCACCTGCGTGCTCGTCGCAGGCAACTGGAAGATGTTCAAGGGACCGGAGGAGACCGTCGAGTTCCTGAACGGATTCGAGCCGCCCGCGGGTGTCGAGGCGGTCGTCTGCCCGCCGTTCACGTCGCTCGCCGCAGGCGTCGGCCGCGGCATTCCGATCTACGCCCAGAACGTCCACTGGGCTGCCGAGGGCGCGTTCACGGGCGAGATCTCCGCGCAGATGCTGCTCGAGCTCGGGGTCGAGGGGACGATCGTCGGGCACTCCGAGCGACGCCAGCACTTCGGCGAGACCGACGACACGGTGCGTGCCCGGTGCGAGGCAGCGCTCGAGGCGGGGCTACGGGTGATTGCCTGCGTCGGTGAGACCGAAGCCGAGCGCGAGTCGGGGGAGACCGAAGCCGTGCTTCGGCGTCAGGTCGCGGCGATCCCGGTCGACGACGCGCTCGTGATCGCGTACGAGCCGATCTGGGCGATCGGGACCGGAAGGACCGCCACGCCCGAGATGGCACAGGGGGCCCACGAGGCGATCAAGGCCCTGCACGACACGCGCGTGCTCTACGGCGGCTCCGTGAAGCCCGAGAACGCGGCGGAGCTGATGGCGCAGCCTGCGATCGACGGCGCCCTCGTCGGCGGCGCCTCGCTCGAGCCGGAGTCGTTCGCGGCGATCTGCCGCGCCGCCCTGCGATGAGCCGCGCGGGGCTGCCGCTCGTCACGCTGGTGATCCTCGACGGCTGGGGCATCGCCCCGCCCGGGCCGGGCAATGCCGTCGACCTCGCGCGAACGCCCGTCTTCGACGACCTCGTCGCCAGGTATCCGAGCACGGAACTCCGCGCGTCCGGGCCGGCGGTCGGCCTGCCCGAGGGCCAGATGGGGAACTCGGAGGTCGGGCACCTCACGATCGGCTCGGGCCGCATCCTCCTCCAGGATCTCGTGCGCGTCAGCCGTGCCGTCGAGGACGGCTCCCTCTTCGGGAACGAGGCGTTGCTCGGCGCTTTCCGCCGCGCGAAGGAGCGCGACGGCGACGTCCATCTGCTCGGCCTCGTCTCGGAGGGCGGCGTTCACTCGCACATCTCCCACCTCCGGGCGCTGCTCGACCTCGCCCGCCGTGCGGGAATGCAGGAAAGGACGTGGATCCACGCCTTCACCGACGGACGCGACGTCTCGCCGCACGCCGCAGCCGACGACCTGGCGACCCTGCCGCCCGACCGGATCGCAACCGTCGTCGGGCGCTACTACGCGATGGACCGCGACAAGCGCTGGGACCGGACCGACCACGCGCTCGACGCGATGGTCGGCGGCATCGGCGCGATGGTCGAGGATCCGGTGGCCGCCGTGCGCTCGAGCTACGAGCGCGGCGTGACCGACGAGTTCGTCGAGCCGCTGGTGCTCCGCGACCGGCCCCGAGTCGATCCTGCAAAGGACGTCGTGATCGTCTTCAACTTCCGGCCCGACCGCGTCCGCCAGCTGACGCAGCGACTGCTCGAGGCGGACGCGGACGTCGTCACGATGACGCGCTACAGCGACGACTTCGACTGTCCGGTCGCATTCGGCGAGCAGACCGTCCCCGACACGCTCGCCGAGACGTTGAGCGGTGCTGGGCTACGCCAGCTCCACGCGGCGGAGACCGAGAAGTACGCGCACGTCACCTACTTCTTCGACGGCGGCGTCGAGGAGCCGTGGGGCGGGGAGGAGCGGATCCTCGTCCCGTCGCCTCGGGACGTCGCGAGCTACGACCTGAAGCCGGAGATGTCCGCCCCGGAGGTGGCGGCCCGGGTCGTCGACGCGCTCGCCGAGGGCTATGGCTTCTGCGTCGTCAATTTCGCGAATCCGGACATGGTCGGCCACACCGGCGTGATCCCCGCGGTCGTCTCCGCGGTCGAGACGGTCGACGCCTGCCTCGCCCACGTCGTCGAAGCGACGCATCGCGCCGGCGGTGCCTGCCTCGTGACGGCCGACCACGGGAACGCGGAGAAGCTGCTGGAGGACGACGGCGTGAGCCCGCACACGGCGCACACGACGAACCCCGTACCGCTCGTCGCGACCGTGGCCGGCGCGGAGGTTCGCGACGGCGGGGAGCTGTCGGACCTCGCGCCGACGGTGCTCGACCTCCTCGGCCTCGAGCAGCCCGCCGCCATGACCGGAACGAGGCTCGTCGTGGACGGCGATCGCTGACACGTCACCGAGTCGTAAATTGTGTGTGAATCGTCGCGAATGGACTGTATGCTCGCGGCGCATTGGCCCTGACGCAGCCCGATCACGGTGTGCTCCGCAAGGCCCAGCGCGGCGACGAGCGGGCCTTCAGCCTCATCGTCAGGGCGTACGAGCAGCCGGTCTACAACTATGTGCTGCGCCTCGTCGGGGATCGCAGCCTCGCAGAGGACCTGACGCAGGAGGTCTTCCTCCGCGTCTACCAGGGCCTGCCGGGGTTCTCCGACCGCTCGCGGTTCACGACGTGGCTGTTCCAGGTGACGAAGAACCGCGTCCTCGACGAGCTGCGCGCGCTCGAGCGCCGTCCTCGCGCGGTCGTCGCGCTCGACGACATTCCGCCGCTCGAGGTCGTCGACCAGCCCTTCGAGCGGACCGAGACGATCGACGCCGTCTGGCGCGCCGTCGAGTCGCTCACCGTCGACCTGAAGATGGCGCTTCTGCTCCGGGATGTCGTCGGCCTCTCCTACACCGAGATCGCCGACGCCCTCGAGATCACGCTCGCGACGGTCAAGTGGCGCATCTACAAGGCCCGCGAGGAGGTCGCGGTCGCGCTGGCGCGCGACGGGATCACCGCGCGCACCGCGACGACCACCCGCGCACCGGCCGTCGCCGCCGCCGAGTAGCGGCACCTCTTCCCGGTCGGCTCACCTGCTGCGATTCCGCGGCCGACCGTACGATGGCGTGATGGAGGGGATCGACCCGATCCGCGCGCTCGAGGCGGCGGTGGCGGGGCTTGCCGGCGTCCCGGTCGAGCTCGAGCGCCCCGCCGGCTCCCGTCACGGCGACTACGCGACGAACGTCGCGTTGCGTCTCGCGGGCCAGAGGCGACAGCCGCCGCGCGAGGTCGCCGACGAGCTCTCCGCGCAGCTCGCGCAACTGGAGGGAGTCGCCGCCGTCGAGGTCGCCGGCCCCGGGTTCCTCAACCTCACGGTCGACGACGCATGGCTGGGATCCGGCCTCGGCGCCGTGCTCGACGCGGGGCGGAGGTTCGGCGCCGGCTCTGCGGAGACGCCCGAGCGTGTCCAGGTCGAGCTCGTCTCGGCGAACCCGACCGGCCCGATCACCGTCGCGGCCGCGCGGAACGGCGCGTACGGCGACGCTGTGGCCCGTCTGCTCGAGTTCGCGGGCAACGAGGTCGAGCGCGAGTACTACTACAACGACGCCGGGACGCAGATGGACCTCTTCCGCGCATCCGTGGAGGCGATCCGGCGCGACGAGGAGCCCCCCGCCGACGGATACCAGGGCGACTACATGGCCGATCTCGCCCGCGAGCCCGGTGACCCCGTGCCGCGGATGCTCGAGCAGATCGAGGCCGACCTCGAGCGGTTCCGGATCCACTTCGACACGTTCGAGCGCCAGAGCGTCGTCGAGGC
>DASSBI010000339.1:0-2915 GCA_035698965.1 Gaiella sp.
GGAAGTTCAGGCCGGACACGCTCGACGGCCTCGATTTCACGCCCGACGTCGTGCTCAGCTCGATCGCCGATCTCCCCGCGTGGCTGGAGTCCCAGTGAGCGTTCGGATCGGAACCGACCTCATCGAGATCGAGCGGGTCCGCCTCGCCCTCGAGCGCCCCGGCTTCCGCGACCGCTGCTTCACCGCCGACGAGCAGGAGTACTGCGAGTCGCGTCGCAACCCCCCCGAGTCGTACGCCGCGCGCTTCTGCGGAAAGGAGGCCGTCGGCAAGGCCCTCGGGTGCGGCGTTCTCTTCACCTGGAAGGAGATCGAGATCGTCGGCCCGCCCAAGCCTGGCGTGACGCTCTCCGGCAAGACGCTCCGCTGGGCCGAGCGGGTCGGAATGCGCGAGATCGACGTCTCGCTCACCCACTCGCACACGATGGCGGGTGCGGCCTGCGTCGCCGACCTCGCCACGCCGGCGCCGATGCGTCCACGTCCCCGGGCCTGATGCTCGAGCCGCTCTACTCGATCGAGGAGATGCGTGCCGCCGAGGCGCGGTATCCCGGCTACCCGGAGACGGCGCCGGAGCTGATGGAGCGCGCCGGCCGGTCGGTCGCCGACGAGTGCATCCGGGCGTTCCCGGAGGCACGGCGGTTCGCGGTCGTCTGCGGCGGAGGCTCGAACGGTGGCGACGGCCGCGTGGCGGCCGGCTACCTCCGGCAGGCGGGGAGGGAGGCAACCGAGACGGACGACCTCGCCGGCGCAGAGGTCGTCGTCGACGCGCTGTTCGGGACGGGCTTCCGCGATGCGCCGCGGCAGGAGGCGGCCGCCCTCATCGAGCGGATCAACGCGAGCGGCCTTCCGGTGGTCTCGGTCGACGTGCCCTCGGGAGTCGACGCCTCGACGGGCGAGGTCGCGGGTGCAGCGGTCGACGCCGACGTGACCGTCACCTTTCACGCCGTGAAGGTAGGGCTCGCGGTCGCTCCCGGGCGGTTCCATACCGGCCGCGTCGTCGTCGCCCCGATCGGTCTCGAGCGATCCCCCACCGCGGTCGTGCGGGCGACGCCCGCAGTGCTCGACCGCGTCCCGCGCCGGGAGGGTCCCGACTCGAAGTTCACGGCCGGCAGCCTGCTCGTCGTCGGAGGCGCCCCGGGGACGACCGGCGCTGCGGTATTGACGGCGTGCGCCGCCCTGCGCGCCGACGCCGGATACGTCACGCTGGCGGTGCCGAACGAGTCACTCCACGTCGCCGAGGTGCTCGCGCTGGAGCCGGTCAAGCGGGGCTTCGACTATTCGACCGCCGTGGAGACGCTCGCCTCCGACCTCGAGCGGTCGGCGGCGCTCGCGATCGGGCCGGGGCTCGGACGCTCACCGGAGGCACGCGCCCTCGTCCATTGGTTGCTCGCCCGCGCCGCCGTTCCAGCGGTGGTCGACGCGGACGCCCTGTTCGGGCTCGAGCTGCCGCAGCGCGAGGCCCCGACCGTGCTCACACCCCATGCGGGGGAGCTCGCACGCCTCCTCGACGTCGAGTCGGCGTGGGTGACGGCGCATCGCCTCGCGGCTGCGACGCGTGCCGCGGAGACGTTCGGAGCGGTCGTCCTCCTCAAGGGAGCCGACACGATCGTCCGCGGCCCCGACGGCACGACCGTCGTCTGCGACGCCGGGCCGCCATCCCTCGCGACGGCAGGCACCGGTGACGTGCTCACGGGCATCCTCGGCGCATTTCTCGCCAAAGGCCTCGATGCGACCGACGCAGCGGTTGCAGCCGCCGTCGCCCACGGTCGTGCAGCGGCCTCCGTCCCGCATCAGGCCGGTCTCGTCGCCTCCGACGTCATAGCTGCGCTTCCGGCCGTGCTCCCCTGACGTTCGTCCAGAGACGCCCTCTCACCGGGGCGAGTTACCCCTTCCGGGGGAGTGCCCGTCGGCGTGAGCCGCCGAAATCTGGCCTGCCCAGTCACACCCTCAAGGAGCAGACATGGTCAATCGGAAGCGCAAGCGCCGTATCGCGGTCGTCGCCCTCCTCGCCTTTGTGCTGGGGACGACGGCGTTCGCATATGCGGCGGGCATCACGTTCAACGGCGCGAACAACGCGGGTGCCGCAGGCCAGGGGAACGGCGCCATCTCGGGGTACAACGTGACGAACATTCACTACACACTGGACAACAACGACCCGAGCAACCTCACGGGCGTCACGTTCGAGCTCTCGCCGGCCACGGCGACGACTGTCAAGGCGAAGATCAACGGCATGGGCAGTTGGTCGACGTGCACCGGCGGCCCGACGTGGACCTGCACCCTCAGCGGCACCGCTCTGTCGGCGAGCAGCCTGCAGGTGGCGGCGGCCGACTGACGCCAGGCCTTCGTTCCGGCCGGGGTCACCGTCCCCGGCCGGAACGCTGCCTCTGATGAAGCGCTCTCCCCGCACCTACGTCGGTCTCGCCGCGACGATCGCCTTCTTCGCGATCGGCTGGTGGCTCCTCGGCCCCTCCCAGCTCGGCGGGCCGACGTCCTACGCGGTCCTCTCCGGGATCTCGATGAAGCCTCAGCTCGAGCGCGGTGACCTCGTGCTGACGCGAGCGAAGCCCTCGTACGCGGTCGGCGAGGTCGTCCTCTACGAGGATCACGAGACGGGCTCGCGGGTACTCCACAGGATCATCGGTGAGCGGAACGGGCACTTCGTCACGAAGGGCGACAACAACGATTTCATCGATCCGGTCCACCCGGCGCCGGACGAGGTGGTGGGGAAGTTCTGGTTCGCGGTGCCCGGCGCGGGCACGGTGCTCGCGTGGCTGAAGCAGCCCGTAAACCTCGCGATCCTGCTCACGCTGCTCGTGCTGGCGAGCCTGGGCGGAGGCCGTGAGGTCTCCCGCCGCCGCGATCCTTCCTCGGTCGCACGGCCGGTGGTCGCGCTACCGGACGAGAGGCCGGCATCGCCG
>DASSBI010000340.1:0-6343 GCA_035698965.1 Gaiella sp.
CACCGCCTCGTTCGGACGATGGTCCGACCCCCTGATCACGTGCGTGATGCGCAGGTCGAGGTCGTCGGCGGCCGTTGCGAGCTGGTAGGTCGCGGTTCCGTCGGGACGCAGGAGCGTCACGCCGTCGAGCCGGAGCGAGCCGTCCGTGTCGCGCACGGCGCCTCCCTCCCGCTCCGCGATCGCAGCCGCCTCGGCGTAGATCTGCGCGCGCTCGCTTTGGCGCACGGGCCCCTCGTCCCAGGCGATCCCGAGCCAGTCGAGGTCGGCCACGATCGCGTCGACGCCGTCGGCGACCGCGCGCGTCGCGTCGGTGTCGTCGATCCTCAGCAGGAGTGTGCCGTCGCGGTCGTCCGCGAAGCGACGGTTCACCGCGGCGGTCAGCGCGTTTCCGAGGTGCAGCGAGCCGGTTGGGCTCGGCGCGAATCGGACGCGTACGGTCATGCGACGGACAGGTCGAGCGGCCGGTCGAGGAAGGACGAGAGCCGGACGCATTCCTCGGCGATGGCGGCTCGGGGGACGCGTCCCGACTCGCCGAACCACGTGACGGAGAGGCTCGTGTCACGGATCGTCCAGGTCCCGGCGACGACGCCCCGGGAGACGAGCAGGTTCGCCGATCTGCTCACTGGTGCCCGCCGGCCCGGAGGGACGACGTGCGGATCGTCGGTGCCCGGCCCCATCACCCACGGGTCGCGACCCGGCAGCAGTCGGACCGCGGTCGACGCCCGGCTCGCCTCGAGCTCGTCGAGATCCTCGCGGAGGACGAGCAACGGTTCGCCTTCGATGGCGACAGTGGCCAGCGCGTCGGCGAGCCCGTCGAGCCAGCCCGCGATGACCTTGCGCTTGACGCCGAGGCCCGGGCCAAGCCACTCCCCGACCTGCTCGGCTGTCGCCGGGCCAAAGGTCCGGAGATACGCCTGGACCACCCGGGGGCCGGCCTCGCCGACGTCGGGAATGCCGCCCCAGCCGGGCACGGCGTCGAGGCGCAGGAAGGTGGCCTCGCCTTCCCTCGTCGGGCCGAGGCCCATGTCCCCTTGCCACGTGAGCGGCTTCAGCAGCGTGTCGTTGCCATCGAGGACATGGCTGCGCAGGTGCCGGTAGCGGCTGCTCCGGCCGAGGGCGGCCGCCAGCTCGGTGCGCGTCAGCGGCTCTTCCGCCAGCGCGTTCCGCACGTACTCCCGGAACCTCGGCCAGTCCGCCGGAGCGAGCCCGTAGTGGTCCACCCAGCTCGGTAGCTCCCACATCTTGGTCGACGCGCGAAGCGCGAGGTAGTCACCGGCATCGCGGGGCGTCAGGTAATGGGTCGCTCCGCGGAACACGAACGCCTTGACCAGCTCACCGGACTCGAGCGCCCCGGCGACGTCGCCGGAGCGCCCGGTGGCGCGCCGTGCTCCGACCGCCAGCTCCGCCGTCAGGTCCGGCCACGCGGGCACCGCGCCGAGTCGGCCCACGACGTCGACGACGGAGACGGAGGCCGATCGGTCGAGCAGCTGCCGCCCGAGCCGCCACGCCAGCGCCTTCGCCCAGGTCATGCTCGCTCAGGCCTCGATGGAGACGTGCCCCGGCTCCGCGGCCACCCGGTCGAGCCACGACCCGATCGCGGGGTAGCCGGACAGGTCGAAGCCTCCTTCGTGCGCGACGTGCGTGTAGGCGTAGAGCGCGATGTCGGCCAGCGTCATCGCGCTACCGACGACGAAGCCGTCGGCCTCCGCGAGGTGCCGTTCGACAGCGTCGAGCGCCCGGTATCCGTCCTTCGTCTTGCGCTCGATCACCGAGGCGTAGCGGTCTACCTCACCCGAGTACGCCACGAGGAATCGGACGACCGCGATCGCAGGCTCGTGGGAGTACTGCTCGAAAAACATCCACTGGAGCACCTTGGCGCGGTCGTACCGGTCCTCCGGCACGAATCGCGATCCCTCCCCGAAGTACCAGAGGATCGCTCCGGACTCCGCGATCGGCCGCCCGTCGTCGAGGACGAGCGTGGGCACGCGGAGATCCGGGTTGAGGGTTCCGAGGACTTCGGCCCGGTCGGAGCGATCGACCACGTCGAGTTCCCGCCGCTCGTACGGGATCCCGAGATGCGCCAGGAGGAGCCGCACCTTGTAGCAGTTGCCCGAGATCGGCGAGTTGTAGAGGAGCACGAAGCGACGTTACCGGGCTGGAGCCGTGGCGGCGGCTTGTCGCGCCGAGCACGTAGCATCGCCTGATGCGCGAGCTGCGCCCCGGTGTGTGGCACTGGCGATCCCCGCATCCCGAATGGAACGAGGAGCAGTGGTGGCCCGCGCTCGTCTCGTCGTACGCGATCGAGGTCGACAACGACGTGCTCCTGTTCGATCCGCTCGCCGTTCCCGACGAGCTGCGCGAGCGTGCGACCGCCGTCGTCCTCACCGCGCCGTATCACGAGCGCGATGCGCGAGGGCTCGGTCTTCCCGTGCACACGCCGCCCGCGGACAGCTGGGAGGACTGGGTCGAGAAGTTCGGCGTCGATCCCGATCGCGTGCGCGGGCTGGAGAGTGACGACCTCGCCTGGCTGCGCGCCGGAGAGGGGAAAGGGCACTTCCATGGTCCCGGGGCATGGCCGTTCGGCATCAGCGCATACGCGGGCCGTGAGGAGAACGATCTCGTCCTGTGGATGCCGTCGGTCGGGGCGATCGTGACCGGCGACACCCTGTCGGACTTCGGCGACGGACTCGACGTTCAGCTCGGTGGCCGCACGCACGTGACGCGCGACGACGTTGTCCGGCAGCTCCGGCCACTGCTCGACCTACCGCTCGAGCTCGTGCTCCCCGCCCACGGCGAGCCGACCGACCGCGAGGCTCTCGAGCGCGTTCTTTCCTGAGCGCGGTCGGCAAGCATTGCGGACACCCCCTGCAGCTGAGGCGTACGAGATGGAGGAGGCGCTCCTCGGCTGGTTCGACCGGAACGGACGCGACCTGCCGTGGCGCCGGACGCGAGACCCCTACGCGATCCTCGTCAGCGAGGTGATGCTGCAGCAGACGCAGGTCGAGCGTGTTCTCCCACGGTACGAGCGGTGGCTCAGTCGTTGGCCGACCGCCACAGCCCTGGCCGCCGCCTCGCCGGGTGAGGTGATCGTCGAGTGGCAGGGCCTCGGCTACAACCGGCGCGCGCTTGCGCTCCATCGCGCGGCGCGCCACGTCTCCGCGCACGGATGGCCAGACGATCTCACTGCGTTGCCCGGTGTCGGCCCGTATACGGCGGCTGCGCTCCGGAACTTCGCCTTCGGCGACGACGTGCTCCCGCGCGACGTCAACGTCGAGCGCGTCGAGCGGCGCACCGGCGGAGCGTTCTCGGGCGCGGCCGCCCAGGCGTTGATGGACCTCGGCGCAACGATCTGCCTGGCCCGGATCCCGCGCTGCGATGCATGCCCGCTGGCGCGCGGGTGTCCCTCGCGAGGCACTCGGGACGCACCGACGCGGAAGCAGTCACCCTTCGAGGGCTCGTTCCGGCAGCGGCGCGCCGACGTGCTGCGAACCGTGGCCGTCGCGCCGCTGCGCGCCGACGGGCTCGAGAAGGCGGTCGTCGACTCGCTTGCGCGAGATGGCCTCGTCGTCGTCGAAGACCACCTCGTCCGCCTTCCTTCCTGACGGTCAGCGACCCTCGGCGTACCCGGGGCGCGCCTCCGGGTAGCGCGGCAGCCCGTCGTCCGGGATCGGCTCCCAGCTCGCCGCGTACGCGACGAACGCACGCGACTCGGGCCGGATGCCGGGATCTCCGTCGAGCGAACCGAGCCGAACGCCGGTGAACTCCGCTGACCCGGGGTCACGGCTGAAGAGCGCCGAGCCGCACCGAACGCAGAAGATCTTCTCCCGCCCGCCCTCGGGCAGCCAGACGCGGAGCTCCTCCTCGCCCTGCAGAATCCGAACCGAGCCAGGCTCGGCGCCCGCGTTGGCGGACGCCGCGGTGCCGCTCCTACGCTGGCAGCGGGTGCAGTGGCAGTAGCCGGCGGAGAGGAAGGGGGCGGCGACCTCGAACCGGACAGCGCCGCAACCGCAGCCGCCGGTGACGGGCAGATCCACGGCTTCCACCGTACCCGTCCACGCAACGCCACCGCCGACCCCGATCAAACGGAACGCGGCCCCGGGTGCGTCGTCTCTGCCCGTCGGCGCACCCGGGGCTGCGATGGGACTCCCGGGACACGCGCCGTGCGCCGTGTCGCCGGTCAGCCCGGAAGACGTAGCGGCCGCGGACGGGACGTCGCGGCCGACGCGCGTCTCGCCGGTGCGAGAGGCGCGTCAGTCAACTAGTCCGGTGGATTCTGCTCCACGCGCACCCTTCCATGTCGAAGGGACTGTCTCCCTCGACCATAGCGCGTCCGCGTGTGGCTGTGTAGCTCCGTCAGGTCTCGACTCGGAGCAATGCGACCGCCTCCGCGGCAAGTCCTTCCCCACGACCCGTGAACCCGAGCCGGTCGGTCGTCGTCGCACGGACGTTGACGGCGTCCACCTCGACGTCCAGTGCCGCCGCGAGCCTGCGCCGCATCTCCTCGCGATGCGGGGCGACGCGCGGCTCCTGACCGATCACGACGCAGTCGGCGTTGACGAGCAGGTAGCCGGCGGCACGCACCTGCGCGTAGGCGCCGGTCAGGAGGGCGAGCGAATCCGCGCCGCGGTAGGCCTCGTCCTCCGATGGGTACAGCGCGCCGATGTCTGCGAGCCCGGCCGCACCGAGAAGCGCGTCGGTGAGGGCATGTGCGACCACGTCGCCGTCGGAATGGCCGACGAGGCCCCGCGGATGGTCGATCGTCACGCCACCGAGGACGAGGGGCACCCCGTCGCCGAACGCGTGCGCGTCGACGCCGAGACCGATCCGAAGCTCGGCTCCTGTCACGCGAGCGCTCCCGGGAGCTCCGCGAGCGACTCGATCGCGATGGCTCCCACCGGGGTGGGCTGGAGCCTCCCCCACGGGCCGCGCCGAAGGTGGACCGAGACGAGCCCCGCGGCGAGCGCCGGCCCTGCATCGTTGTCGGCCCGGTCGCCGACGTATGCGACCTCGCGCGCGGGCGCCCGGGCGATGTCGACGAGCCGCTCGAAGAAAGACCGATCGGGCTTTCGGACGCCGAGGCTCGCCGATCCGGTCACGATGTCGACCGGGAGCTCCGACGAACGAGCCCACTCTTCGAGCGCGGCGGTCTGGTTGCCGGCGACGCCGACGAGGAGCCCGTCGGCGCGCAGGCGCTCGAGGCACTCGAGCGCATCCGGGTACAGGTCGTCGGTCGAGTAGGCAATCGAGTCCCAGGCGCCGGCGGGGCGCTCGACACCGAGATGCCGCCAGAGCTCCCAATGCTCTTCGTGCCGCGCGATCGTCACGCCGAGCGCCGCCCACACGACGTGCGGGCCGAGCCCTGCCGCCTCCGCAACGACACGCCAGTAGCGCTCTTCGTCGATCAGGGTCTCGCCCACGTCGAAGAAGACCGCGCGCACGCTCACGAGCCTTCGTCCTCCATGAGCCTGGTGACGAGCTCGAGGTCGCGCGCGGTCGTCACCTTCACGAGCCGCGGGTCTCCCGCGACGACCGCGACCCGGCCGCCTGCTCGCTCGACCAGCGAGGCGCAGTCCGTGGCGCCAGCCAGCTCACCAGAGTAGCCCGCGCGCAGGCGGTCGGCGACGAACACTTGGGGGGTCTGGACCGAGACGAGCGCTTCGCGGTCGATCGTCTCGGCGACGATGCCCCTCTCGACGCGCTTGACCGTATCGCGGATGGAGACACCTGGAACCACCCCGTCGACACCCTCTGCGAGCCGCGCGAGCAGACGCCCGATCACCGCGTCGTCGACGAGCGGCCGGGCCGCATCGTGGACGAGCACGACGAGCGCATCCTCCGGGACCTCCGCGAGCGCAATCCGGACCGACTCGGCCCGGGTCGCTCCCCCCGTGACGACGGCGGCCACCTTCGACGCGACGAGCTCCTCGGCGAGCAGGATCGCCGGCTCCTCCCAGCCGGAAGGCGCGGCGACCACGATCGCGTCGACCCACTCGGACGTGTCGAGCCGCTCGAGGCTCTCCGCGAGCAGCGGCCGTCCCGCGAGACCGGCGAACGCCTTCGGGCGGTCGCTCCCCAGCCTCGAGCCGGATCCGGCCGCGACGAGGATCGCCCAGGTGCCTCCGGCTTCGCCGGTGGCACTAGAGGGCGTGCTCATGGAGTCGATGTGAGTCGTCTGGTGCTTTCGCGCAGCGAAAGCACCCGGCCGACTAGGCGGTGGCGGTGGCGGCGGTCTTCGGCTTCGCCTTCGCCCGCCTCGTCTTGGCGGGATTGGCGAGCACTTCCTCGAGCCAGGCATGCGCGTCGTCCTCGGAGAGGTCCTTCGCGTACATGAGCTCGGAGGCGA